>DATGKG010000051.1:0-2332 GCA_035294805.1 Binataceae bacterium (SeqCode)
ATTTCGTAATACCACGAGCCGGTCTTGTCGTAGCGCTTCCACGCATCCTTGTTCATGCCATGAAGACTCGCGATCGCGATTTTTTCCGCGAGCGCGTCGTCCTCGGTCATGATCGCGCCGCCTTCGGCAGTCGTGATGTTCTTGGTCGCATAAAAGCTGAAGCAGGTCAGGTCGCCGATGGTGCCGATCTTCGTCATCCCGCGGCCTTCGAGATGACGCGCCGCGCCGATGGCATGGGCCGCATCCTCGACGATTTTCAAATTGTGCCGCCGCGCGATCGCCAAGATGCGATCCATGTCGCATGGATGGCCGGCGAAATGCACCGGCTCGATCGCCTTCACGCGCTTATAACGGCCACTTTCCAGCGCTTCCTCGATGCGGGCGGGATTGATGTTGAAGGTGCCGGGATCGACATCGACGAAAACCGGCTTCGCGCCCAGGTATCCCAGGACTTCGGCGGTTGCGGTAAAAGTGAACGGCGTGGTGATAACTTCGTCGCCGGGCCCGATGCCGAGCGCCCATAGCGCGAGATGCAGCGCGCCGGTGCAATGCGAGAGCGCGAGCGCATGCTTCGCGCCGACATACTCCGCCAGCTCTTTTTCGAAGCGTTTGGCTTTCGGGCCGGTGGTGATCCATCCGGAGCGCAGCGCTTCGAGCACCTCGCGCTCCTCCTCGGGACCTATTGAAGGACGGAAAAAAGGAACTTCTCGCATTGATGCTGTCGTGATGTTAGCGAATCGCATGCGCGATTCGGTTGGTTTCGACGAGTATAGGGGACAACTCAAAAGGGGAGCAAGGTAGGTCCGGGAAACACTGATGAGACGCGGGGGCGCGGTGGCGATCGGCGTGGTGGCCGGATGGTACGCATTGGCGCTCGCGCTGCTGCATCCGCTCGCCGACGGTCCGGTGGCGGATAGCTGGATCTATGAGGAATCGGTCCGGTGGTTTCGCGCCACCGGCGAGATGCGCTTTCCCGGCTTCACCGAAACGATGCCGGTTGCGCAGGTTCTGTATGGCGCGGCATGGGGAGCGATCTTCGGAACCAGCGCGGCCTCGCTCGACCTCGCGAGTGCGTTCCTCGGCATCGTCACGGCGCTGATGCTGTATGCGCTCGCGATGAGGTGCGGCGCGCGGACATGGCAAGCGCTCGCCGCCGCGGGCCTGCTCATCTGCAATCCGTGTTTCCTGTTCCTCAGCTTCTCGTTCATGAGCGAGATCGCATTTTTGGCGGCGTTGCTCGGATCGCAATTGGCATTCGCGAATGCGGAGGGCGAGCATCAGATGCGATGGCTATGGCTCTCCGCGAGCCTCGCAGTCGCCGCATTCGCGGTGCGTCCCTTCGGCGGCATCGCGATTCTCGGACCGGTCGCCGCGATTCTCATCTACGACGTGATGCGGTCGGACCGCGCGCGCTTTGACCTCGCGCGGGTGTGCTCGATGCTGATGCCGTTCGCCATCGCATTGGTCGGATGCACGCTTATCTGGTGGTGGCTGACGATATCGCGCCGCCCGCCATGGAAGCTCCTGCAGCGCGAGGCGAATTTCTCCCAAATCTTCAATGTACCGGCATGGGAGTATCTGCGGATGGGCGTGCTCGGACCGCTGCTCTATCTCGGCATCGTGCTGAGCCCGCTCGCGTTGCTTCAGGTCGCGTTCAAGGCGACGATTCGCACGCTCGCCCTCGCGGCCGGCATCTTCGTCGCGACGATGATCCTGGTACATATCGGAATTCAGTACCCATCGATGCCGGAGATGAGTTGTTTCGGCGGCTGGTCTAACGCACTGGTTCTTCGTGGGCTGTCGGAGCGCTTCGAATGGCATAGCGCGTGGCGTTACGTAATGGCGTTGCTCGGCAGCATCGGCGCGGCAGGGCTGATATTCGCGACCATCGACGTGATCCCGAGACTTACGCGCGCGTCGATGGCGGTCCTGATCGCCGCCGCAGTCTACTGGGTCGCGATGCTGCCGCTCTGGTTCTTCAACGATCGCTATTTCCTGCTGATGGTGCCCGCGGGTGCGCTCATTCTCGCCATGGCGCCGATACCGGAAAAACTTCCCGCGCAAATCGCCGTCTTCGCAATGACCGTGGCGATGGGGCTGATGTCGCTCGGCGGCACTTACGCGTATCAGCGCGGATTGACGGCGGTGATGGCGGCGCGCGATGTGCTGGAGAAACGCGGCATCCCGCGCTCGGCTATCGATGCGGGCTACGAGCTCAACGGACTGGAGCTCTATCCATTCCCACGCGAAACGGACGCCGACGATTCCGGCGTGCCGATGATCACGTCGTCGAAGGTCAGTGACTATACGATTGCGGCGCGCCCGTTCGCCG
>DATGKG010000052.1:0-8115 GCA_035294805.1 Binataceae bacterium (SeqCode)
TGACGAAATTCGTCGACCTCTGCGATACGTTTCATCTGCCGGTCGCTAACTTCGTCGATCAGCCGGGATTTCTCATCGGGCGCGAGGCTGAGATGCGCGGAACCATTCGGCATGGAGCGCGCGCGCTGTATGCCGTTTTTCAGGCGACCACGCCGTGGGTCGCGATCATGGTGCGCAAGGCATTCGGCGTCGCCGGCGCGGGACACGGCAACACCTCGATGGTGAATCTGCGCTACGCGTGGCCGTCGGCGGATTGGGGCTCACTTCCGATCGAAGGCGGCATCGAGGCGGCGTACAAGCGCGACCTCGCCGCGTCGCCGAATCCGGAAAAGTTGCGCGCGGAGCTGGAGGAGAAGTTCAACGCGGCGCGCTCGCCGATTCGGACTGCGGAGGCATTCGACATCAAGGAGATCATCGATCCGCGCGACACGCGTCCGCTGCTATGCGAATGGGTGCATCAGGCGTACGAAATCATCCCGACGCAACTCGGTCCGCGCCTCCGCGCAATGCGCCCTTAGCTCACGCTGTTGCGGGTTGCGGTTTCGCTTTCGGTTTGGCCGCCCGGGCGCGCGAGGGTGCTTTGCCCGGATGCGAGAAGAAGATCGCGATGCCATAGAATACGAATGCCATCAGCGAGAACCTCAGCCATGCGGCCCAGCCGTACTTGCCGGCGACGATGACCATGATGGGCACCGATAGCGCCAGCCATGCGCGTGTCGCCAGTCCGTAGAAGGCCCATCCGGTAGCCTGGATCGCGGGCGAAATCTCCTCGAGCGATTCGGAATACTGCGCCGCCCACGGCACCGAGATGATCGCGAGGCAGCATCCGAGCAACGTCGCGACGATTTTCATTTCGCCGCGCGGCAACGCCTCGCCGAAAGTCGGAATCCACCATATCAGCAGCAGGCACGTCAGGATGGTGCCGACGATCGAAATCGGTTTGCGCAGTTGCATGCCGTCGGAAATTATCCCGACGATGATAAGCGCGATGATGTTGCCGCCCCAGAAAAATGAGCACATCGCGGCCGCGTCGCCCGGCGTATAGTGGAATGATTCGGTGAAAATCAGCGGCCCGAACGCCTGGATCGCGATATACAGCGACAGGCTGATCGTGAACGGCCACACCATCAGCCATGGCTCGAAATGTTTCAGCAACGATGCGAAGGCCTCACGCGCGGTGCCGGGCAGTTCCTCCGCGCTCATCTTCTTGCCGCCTTCCGCCTCGATGGCGGCGATCTCGGTCTGATAAATCTTCAGCCGCAGCTCGGGGCTCAGGTCCTTGAGAAAGAAGAACACGGGCACGTACATCGCGATGGCGAGGAAGCCCATGATCCACATCTGCGATTGCCAGGTTTGATAAATCGGCAGCGTGAGGCCCGCGATGTACGCGGCGAGAAAATTCGATCCCACCGGTCCGATCGTGAGCAGACCGAATGCGAGTGCGCGCGAGAGGCGAGGGGACATGTCGCGCACCAGCGCCGCGCCTGCGCCCGCCATCATGCCGGCGACCACCGACATGGTGATGCGGATCAAGAGGAACGATTTGATTCCAACGATGAGCAGGTTCGCGAACACCATCACGGTGACAACCGCGAGGCATATGTCGATGATCACCACGCGCCCGTAACGGTCGGCGAGCGGTCCGCCGAAAAATGCCGACCCCGCCGAGATCAGCAGCGCCGCCGAGACGAAGTAGCCGTAGCCGAGCTTGCTCATATGCAGGAACGGCAGCAGATACGGCAGCACCGGCGCGAGCTGGAATTCGTATGAAACGAGGATCACGCCGAGCACGGTGAGCAGCAGCAACGTCCATCGATACCGGCCGGTCGGATACTCGATGAGCGTGCGTCGCTGCTTAAAAGAATTCAGCCGACTGCCATTTGATTCATTCATGCCATCGCCCTGCGCTGAGGTTGTGCGGCCGTAACCGTGTGAACTGAGCGATGCGGCCGCGTCAGCAGCATCGCGACTATATAGATGACCATCCCGCCGACCGAAACTTTGATCCACGTTTCCCAGCCGGAGTGCGCGGCGATGGTCAGCGCCATCGGCGCGGAAATCGCGACCCACGCGCGCGCGATGAACCCGAAGAATGCCCATCCGGTCGCCTGCAACGCGGGCGATACGTCTTCAAGCGTCTCGGAAAATTGCGCCGCCCACGGCACGTATCCGATCGCGAGGAATGCTCCGAGCATCGTCGCGACGATTTTCATCTCGCCGTTGGGCATCCGATGGCCGAATGATGGAATCCACCAGATGAGCAATCCGATTGCGAGCAGTTGTCCGAAAATCGCGATCGGCTTCCGGGTCTGCAAATAGTCCGAGACGATTCCGGTCAGGATGAGCACGAAGATATTGCCGCCCCAGAAAAATGCGTTGAGGCTCGCAGCTTCCGCGGTGCTGTAGTGGAACGATTGCACGAACATCAGCACGCCGAACGGCTGGATGGTGAAATATAGTGTCAGGTTGGCGACTACCCCGAACACCAGGAGCCATACTTCGGAGTGCTGCAGCAGCTTGTAAAAGGCGTCGCGCGTGCTCGATGGTAGCTCCGATGCGGCCGGTGCGCGCTGCCCTTGCGCCTGCATCGCGGCGATCTCACTTTTGAAGATTTGCATCCGAAGCTGCGGACTAAGGTCGCGAAGGAAAAGCAGGATCGGCGCGTACATCGCGATCGCGAGGATGCCCATAATCCAAATCTGTGACTGCCAGGTGTGATAGATTGGCAGGGTCTCGCCCGCGATGAAGTTGGCGAGGAAGTTCGCGCCGACCGGACCGATGGTGAACAAGCCGAACGCGAGCGCGCGC
Source organism: Binataceae bacterium (SeqCode) (assembly GCA_035294805.1). Taxonomy (GTDB): domain Bacteria; phylum Desulfobacterota; class Binatia; order Binatales; family Binataceae; genus DATGKG01. The sequence goes on from DATGKG010000052.1 coordinate 2,809, forward strand.
GAGAGTCGCGGCGACATATCGCGCACCAGCGCCGCTCCGGCGCCCGCCATCAACCCGCCCACGATGCTCATCAGCGTTCTCACAACAATGAACGACGGAACGTTGACAATCAGGAGGTTGCAGAACACCAGCACCGTCACTGCCGCGAGGCACGCATCGATGATGAGCACGCGTCCGTAGCGATCCGCGAGCGGTCCGCCGAACGCCGCCGATATCGCCGCAATCGCAACCGAGAACGTGATGAAATAGCCGTAGCCGATTTGGCTCAAATGGATCGCGGGCAACAGCAGCGGGAGCAGCGGCGAAAGTTGGAACTCATACGAGGCGAGGATGGTGGCGAGCACGGTGAGCAGGAGCAGCGTCCATCGGTGCGCCCCGCGAGGATACTCGTGCAGCACTCGCCGCTCGGAAAAAGTCATCGTGCCTCCGGAAACGCGAATGCCCCACGCCTCGCGCGCTTCACATCTACAACCAAACTGCGCGCGCTGACAACAGAAAATTTCTAACCCGCTGGCGTGCGCGTATCGCGCGTTGCTAATAACAGAAATCTTCACAGATCAAGAGAGAGCGGATGGAAATCAAAAGTCCTTCGGTCGGAAAGGTGCTGCGGTTGACTGTCGAGGCAGGCGCGCAAGTCGCGCGCGGCGCTGAGCTGATGGTAATCGAATCGATGAAGGTCGAGATCCCGATCAAGGCGAATGCGGCGGGACGGCTGAAGGAATTCCGCGTCAAGGCGGGCGATCAGATTCAGCGCAACGCGGTGCTTGCGGTGATTGAGACCTAGTTGCGCACGTACTCCTGGAAATTTTCGCTGAAGAAGCGCTCCCTGGTCGATTCCGGATGCTGCCCGAGACTCGCCTCAAAACGTCCGATGGGATCGCGCCCACCTTCCGCATGCGGATAGTCGGTCGAGAACATGTACAGCCGATAATCGGAATAGCGAATCAACTCGCCGACGTCCTCGAACGGGTAGGGCGTGAAGCGCAACTGCTCGTCCATCTGCTGCGATGGCTTGCGGCGCATCTCGCGCAGATGCGGCTCCGGCTTCGCCCACACCTCGACGATGTGGTCGAGGCGCCGGCGCATCGAGGGAACCCATCCGGCGCCGAGCTCGATGCACGCGCCGCGCAACTCCCGATATCGCTCCAGCACGCCATCGAGGATGAGCACCGAGAGATAGCGCTCCGCCGAATGAAAAATCGAGGTCATGTCCTTCGAGCCTACGACCTCGGCGCCGCCGCGCGCGGTTTTTCGCTCCGGATGCCCGTCGTTCATCCATGGAGGATCGATCGAGAGGCTGCTGCTGCCGACGTGGATGACGAAGGTGCCGCGCGCGTCCGCGAGCCGCGCCCAAATCGCATCGTGCGCGGGATGTCCGGGCGAGCGCCCGCATGAATCGGTGGGAATCATGAAGAGGCGCAGGCCGTCGGCGAGCGCGCGATCGAGTTCGGCAGCCGAGCGCTCGGGGTCTTCGAAGACCATCAGGCCGACGCCGACCAGCCGCGGATCATCGGCGACAAATTCCTTCATCGCGCGATTGAACGCGCGCACGCCGCCGTAGCGAACATCCAGGTCCTTGATTCCGAACACGACGCCCGATGCGAACGAGGAAAAAATCACCTGACGCTTGAGGCCGAGCATGTCGAGCATCGCGCCGCGCTCCGCGCAGTTGAATGCACCGAGCGCCTCGTACCACTTCGGTCCGCGCAGGATGCGATCGCCGAGCGTTTTCAACTCCGCGACTTTCGCCGCCGGATGCGCGCGGCTGCCATCGCGTGGAAGTCCGACGAGGCTTGGATCGAGGCGACCATACGGCAGAATCGGTGGAAGTTGTTCGCGTATCGAGGGATCAGCGTGCGCGGTCAGAAAATCCGGCAGCTCCATGATGTGGCTATCGGCGTCATACAAAGCGCGAGGCGTCATGGCCCACTTCTAACGCCGCGAGAGCATCGGGACAAGCCGCCGTGAGAAGGAAGGATGCGCGGACAGCGCCGTAGTTGCCGGCACTGTCCGCAGTCGGACTAGCCTACTGGCTGTTCGACATACATCGCCGAACTGATCAGGTCCGCGGCCGGCTCGCGCTCGCCCGCAACCTGGGTTAGAAACGCGCGCCACTCCGGGTCCGCTTCGAGTTTCGCGGCGTACTCTCCGAAGCTCTTGTAATTGGCGGTTTCGACGCCGATCACGATGGTCCCGGGCTCTCCGCCATTAGCGGTGTTCCATTGCCGAATCTTTCCGCCGTCACGGCTTACAATTTTCGCGGCGTGGTCCACGTCTTTCATGAAACGAGAAAGCTGTCCGGGACGGGCACGATAGACGAACGTTTGTAGAATTGTAGACATTGCATAGTCTCCCGCCTCAAGCAGGGTAGCTTGAAGCAATCCAGTAAATGAGAGGTTGATCCAGCAGGAGACGCTCTGATGGGCGCGCAGACAGGCAGGTTCAAGTCGGACTCGATCCTTATTGCGATCCCGACGGTCTGACACTGGGCTCAAACGATGCTGAAGTCAAACCAGGAATCCGGTTGCCACGCTTCGCGAGGCTGGGAATACTCATCGAATGTCTGCTGCAACTGCGATTCCAAATATCGATCTCGTCAGCGCATCCTCCTATGCCCACGGGCAGCCGCATGACCAATTCCGATGGCTCCGCGAGAATGACCCAGTACATTGGCATGAACAGAGGGACGCGCGCGGATTCTGGGCCGTCACGCGCTATGCGGATGTGTGGACCATCGGGCGTGACGCAAAAACCTACTCTTCGTATGCCGGCGGGATCATGCTCGACGATCCCGACGCGTTCTCGCTGCAGCAGTCGCGCAGCATGATGTTGCACATGGACCCGCCCGAACACACCCGCTATCGCACGCTGGTCAGCAAGGAGTTTATTCCGCGCAGCGCGAGCGCGATGCAGCCGCGCATCCAGGAACTCGCCAAGAAGATTATCGACGATGTCATCGAGCGCGGCGAATGCGATCTGATGCCCGATATCGCCGGTGTGCTGCCCTCCTATGTCATCGCGGAGCTGATGGGCATCCCGCTCGAGGACGGCCGGCGTCTCTACGCGCTGACCGAGAAGATGCATTCGGCACACGAGGCGGTCGACACGAATGAGCGCGCGGCGGCCGGCATGGAGATGCTGAGCTACGCGCTGAATCTGGCGGAGGAGAAGCGTAAGCATCCGGGCAACGACATCGCGACCAAGCTACTCAATGCTGAAGTCGATGGCGACCGGCTGACGCCGTCCGAGTACAGCTTCTTTTTTCTGTTGCTCATCAATGCCGGCGGCGACACCACGCGCAATCTGCTTGGTGGCGGGATGCTCGCGCTGTTCAACAATCCCGATCAGCGACGGCGCTTGCAGAGCGACCTCGATGCGCTGTTGCCGACCGCGGTTGAGGAGATGCTGCGCTACGTCAGCCCGGTCATCTACATGCGCCGTACCGCGATGTGCGATACGGAACTCAGCGCTAAGAAAATTCGCGCAGGCGACAAGGTTGCGATGTATTACGGCGCGGCGAATCGCGACGCGAGTATGTTTCCCGCGTCCGACAAATTCGATGTCGGCCGCACACCCAACGAGCACATCGCATTCGGCGGCGGCACGCATTTTTGTCTGGGCTCGCACATCGCGCGGGCGGAGATTGCGGTGATGTTGCGCGAGATTCTGACGCGCTTGCCGGACATCGAGCAGGCCGGCCCGGTGGAATTCCTCGCTTCGAATTTCATTTCGGGGCCATCGAAGCTGCCCGTGCGCTTCACGCCGCGCAGTGGAGGGTCGGCGGCATAGTTTGGCATCCCGCGGGCGCGCTCACTTCAGAACCGCAAGATAGCGTTTGGTCGCGACTTGGAAATTACTGAAGTACGCTCGGCGCCTGCGCGAGCAGCGCCTGCAACCGATCGATATCGACCGGCTTGACGAGATGCTGGTCGAATCCCGCGTCCAGCGCGCGGCGGCGATCCTCGTCCTGGCCGTAGCCGGTCAATGCGATGAGGCGCATTCCGCGGCATTGCGGCAGGGCGCGGACGAGGCCCGCGAGCGTGTAGCCGTCCATTGCGGGTAGTCCAATATCGACCAGAATCGCATCGAAACTGTTCTCGGAGAGAATTTCCAGCGCCCGGAATCCGTCCTCGGCGACGCGCACATGATGCCCGAGTAACTCCAGCAGCATCTGCATGCTGTCGGCTGCGTCGTGATTATCCTCGACGATCAGTACGCGCGAGGTTGCGCGTGCGCGAGCCTCGGTCTCAGCCGCGGCAGGTTGCTTTTCATCTTTCATGATTGGAAGAGTGATTTCGAACTCGCTGCCTCTGCCGAGCCCGGCGCTACGAGCCTCCACACTTCCACCGTGCATCGCGACCAGCTTGCGCACCAGCGTCAGTCCGATGCCGAGACCGCCTTGCGCGCGATCGATCGAAACATCGCCCTGGGCGAAGAGCTCGAAGATGCGCGGAAGCATCTCGGCGGCAATGCCGATGCCGGTGTCGCGCACACGAATCGCTACTTCATTGCCATGGCGACGCAGCGCAACCTCGATGCGCCCACGCGCCTGTGTGAACTTGATTGCGTTGTGGATCAGATTGCTGATGCTCTGCTGCATCCGGGCGGCATCCACGTCGACCCGGATACCATGAGTATCCGGCGGCGCGATGACGACCAGCCGTTGCTGGCGCAGCTCGGCGGCCGCGCGGCTCTCTTCGATCGAGCGCTCCAGCAGGCTCACTATACCGATCGGTTCCTTGCGCAGAGCGATGCGTCCCTGGGTGATGCGGGCGACATCGAGCAAGTCGTCGACCAGCCGTGCGAGCTGCACGGTTTGGCGGCGCGCGATGTCGATCGCGCGATCGCGTGACGCCTCGGAGAGGTCGGCGGAGGTAATCGCGTTGAGGATCGCGGAGAGCGGGTTGCGCAGCTCGTGGCCAAGCATCGCAAGGAATTCGTTCTTGCGCCGATCGCTTTCGGCGAGTTCCGCGATTTTATTGCGCAGTTCCGCCTCGATCTTCTTGCGCACGGCCATCTCGGATTCGAGCAGCGATGCTTTTTGCTGAAGATAGGCGATGTTGCGTTGACGGTCGTCGAGACTGGGCAGCGCGGTAAAACTCTCCGCCGGGACGACATGCGAATGTTCCGCGCATATCCGGGTCAGATAATCCCCGTCGGTCGTCGAGGAGAATCCGCTCATCGGATAGGCGCAGCAGAGCGAGAACTTGAGGCGCCGGCTCAGCTCGCTCCAAAGCCCCTCGAGTTTAATCGCGGCCTCACGCCGGCCCTGGGCCCATAGAATCGCGACCATCTCGCCGAACGCGC
>DATGKG010000053.1:0-18160 GCA_035294805.1 Binataceae bacterium (SeqCode)
ATCGCGGTGACGTCTACATCAAGGACGGCAAGATCGCGCAACTCGGCGGACGCGCTCCCGGCTTCGCCAAGAAGACCATCGAGGCCGACGGCCTCATCGTCGCGCCCGGCTTCGTCGACCTGCACACCCACTACGATGCGCAGATCCGCTGGGATCCCTGGTGCACAATCTCCGGCTATCACGGCGTCACCTCGGTCGTGCTCGGCAACTGCGGCTTCGGCTTCGCACCGGTGAAGCCGGACTTCCGTGACCGCTCGATGCTCACGATGACTCGTACCGAAGCGATTCCGTACGAATCGATGAAGGTCGGGATGACGTGGGATTGGGAGACCATTCCGCAGTACCTCGATTCGCTTACCCGCGCGCCGAAGGGCGTCAATTGCATCCAGTACATGCCGACCGCGTCGCTGATGACCTATGTCATGGGACTCGATGCGGCGAAGACCCGTCCCGCGACCGATGCCGAGCGCGCGGAGATGGCGCGTCTACTGAATGAAGGAATGGACGCCGGATTGTGCGGGTTCTCGATCCAGCGTTTGGGCAAGCATTCGGCGCAGGCCGACTTTGACGGCTCCCCAATGGTGACCGACACCATGTGCGATGAAGACATTCTGAACCTCGCGCGCGTGTTGGCGGAGCGCGACGAAGGCTTCATCGAAATCACCCAGGCGACCGGCCATATCAAGGACGACCTCGCGTTCGTCGAGAAGCTGGCTGCGACCGCCAAGCGTCCGATTCTCTTCCAGGCGATCACCGCGGCTACGAAGAATCCGGATGTCCATCGCAAGAGCCTCAATTGGCTGCATAAGGTGCGAGAGAAAGGCCTGCCGATTTTTGGTCAGGCGGGAACCATTCGCAGCGGCTTCGCCTTCACCCTGGAACATTGGAACCTGTACGACATGGCGCCGGCGTGGCGTGACATGACGACCGGAACCAAGGAAGAAAGAATCGCCAAGATGCACGATCCCGTCATCCGCGAGGCGGTCAAGAGCGAGCGCTCGATGTACATCCTCGACAAGAGTTCGGCGGGCGTCGGCGGACGGCTGGTGAAGCTTATCGTGCAATGGGTGGAGAACAAGCCGGAACTCGAAAAGTATGTCGGCAAGTCGCTCGGCCAGATTGGGCAGGAAGAAGGCAAGCATCCGGTCGACGTGATGGTCGAGCTGGCGCTGGCGACCGACCTCAAGGCCGAGTTCCTGCAGCCCTATCCGGAATTCAACGCGGAGTACGCGGCCGAGATAATCAATAATTCGCAGTTCACCTTCCCGGGCGTATCAGACGGCGGCGCGCACACCAAGTTCTTCACCGGCGGCGCGTTCACGACCGACTTCCTGCGCTGGATGGTCCGCGACGAAAATCGCGTCACGCTCGAAGAGGCGCACTATCGCCTCTCGGCGCTCCCCGCGCATGCGGCGGGCTTCCGCGACCGCGGCATCCTGCGCGAAGGCGCGGCGGCCGACGTGGTAGTGTACGACCTCAAGAACCTCGGCATCGAACCGGATTGGATCGGCGAAGTGACCCATGACCTGCCGGGCGGCGAATGGCGCCGGGTGCAGCGCGCGAAGGGCTATCGCTCGATCATTGTGAACGGCGTCGAGACGTTCGCAGAGGATCAGTGCACGGGCGCGACGCCGGGCCAGCTCCTGCGCCACGGCCACGCGTAATCAGCAATCGCAAGCACAGTGCGAACGGCCGCGATACGGAAGTATCGCGGCCGTTTCTTATTCCCGGGATTGTGTCACTAAGTCGCTTAGGAAACTATTTCTTCCGTGTACGATCTCGTCGAAATCCATCGGCCGCCGATCGATGAACATCGACTGGAAGGGTTTTTGTTGGAGCGGAACAAGGACCTGATCCTTCTGAATGTGATCAACACAGACGTGGTCTGCTTCAACGGCTATTCGGTGATCCGCCGCCACGACGTTCGCAAGATGAAGGTGAATCGCAAAAACGCCTTCATGATCCGCGCGCTGGCACTCAAAGGCTATGCCGCCAGCGAGCCGAGCGGAATTTCGATCGCGAATTGGCCGGAGCTGTTGGAATCCGTGAACCGACAATTTCCCTTGTTCGCGATTCATCAGGAGTGGCTGGACAACGGGGTGTGTTACATCGGTCGGCTCGCCGCCCGAACCGCAACGACCTTCGGACTTAAGGAAATCGACCCCGACGCGCGATGGAGCCGCTCGCGCTCATACAATTTCAAGGATCTTACGAAAGTCGACTTCGGTGGCGGATACGAGGACTCCCTCGCCCGCCTTGCTAGTACACACACAAGGAAACGAACCGCGGAAGTTCGAGCCATCAAATCCTCGAAAAGAGCTTGAGCCCTTGGCTGGTTGGTATCACGCTCGCTTGCGGCGCACCGCGTCCTCCAGCACCTGGCGAATGAAGCGCTGATAGGGAACACCGGCCTTGGAGGCGGAGGCTCGCACCGCTTCCAGCAATTGCCGAGGCACGCGCATGTTGATTCGTTCGCTCTTCGTCTGAAACTCGAAGCGAGTCGGACGCATCGCGGAAAGGTCATATTCGGTCAGGTCAGCTCTCGCGACGAACTCCTCGGCTTCCTTATCGCTTCTGAGGCGCGGCAGTTTCTTTTTCATAATGTTCGACTTCCTTCGCGTGCATGTATCGTGCACTAATCGGTTTAATCAGAGTTCTCCGTCTTCGCGTCCGCAAGGTGAACACGACGAAGATCCATCGACCCGCTTCGCTTTTCCCAACCGCAATAAAACGTTCCTCTTGTTGCGAATGCTGCGGGTCCGGGAAAGTAGCGACCTCGCCGCGAAACAACGACTCAATCTCTGCGATCGAAACACCGTGTCTTTCAGACTTGGCGCGGTTCCCTCAGTCCCAATCAAATCCCGCTACTCGCATTCCGCGATTAGTACGCACCTTTGTACAGCCATTTGTCAGCTTCACAATATCTCACCTGGCCGCTTCTTCATACCGGTACGCGAAAGGTCGGAGGCAAGCGCGCCATTTCCATCGCGCCCTCGTGCGGATATAAACGCCTGATGGCTTCGATCACCTTTCCGAAGAATTTTCTGTGGGGCACTGCCAGCGCGTCCTACCAAATCGAGGGCGCATGGAACGAGGACGGCAAGAGCGAGTCGATCTGGGATCGCTTCTCGCACACGCCCGGCAAAATCAAACATGACGATACCGGCGACGTCGCGTGCGATTTCTACCATCGCTATCGCGACGACATTGCGATGATGGCCGACCTCGGACTCAATGCCGCACGCATCTCGCTTGCGTGGCCGCGCATCGTGCCGCATGGGAAGGGTGAGACGAATCAGAAGGGCATCGACTTTTACAATCGCGTCATCGATGAGTTCCTCAAGCACAACATCCAGCCGTTCGTGACGCTCTATCATTGGGATCTTCCGCAGCTGCTCGAGGACATGGGCGGATGGACCAATCGCGAGGTCGCGAACCACTTCGGCGAGTATGCGGCCGTATGCGCGAAGCATTTCGGCGACCGCGTGAAGCACTGGATGGCGTTCAACGAGCCGTGGATTTTCACTGTGCTCGGCTACATGTTCGGGATACACGCACCGGGAATTCACGATCGCAGGCTCGCGATGAAGGCCGGCCACATCGTGAATCTTGCGCAGGGATTGGCGGTGCGTGCGATTCGCGCGAACAGCACGCCCGATATGGTCGGCACGGCATTCAGCATGCAGCCGATTTTTCCGAAGACCGATTCCCTCGAGGATCGCGAGGCCGCCGAGCGCTACCATCGCTTCAACAACGTATGGTTCCTCGAAACCGCGATGGAGGGGCGCTATCCGAAGATTTTCCTGGAAGGCTCCGAGGAGGAATGGCTCGATATCAAACCCGGCGACATGGAAATCGTCAAGGCGCCGCTCGACTTCATCGGCATCAACCTCTATACGCGGATGACAATCGCCTACGACCCGCACGACAAGATGATGGGAACGCATCCGGCGTATCATGGCGAGGAAAACGAACTGACCGACTTCGGATGGGAGGTTTATCCGCGCGCGCTTTCCGAGATGATCCTGCGCATCGCGCACGACTACCCAGGGATGCCGATCTACGTCACCGAGAACGGCGCGTCATATGGCGAAAAGCCCGATGTGGATGGCAAGGTGCGCGATCAGCGGCGCATCCGCTTCTTGCGAGGATACATCGGCGAGATGGGACGCGCGATCGAGAAAGGCGCCGACGTTCGCGGCTATTTTCTGTGGACGTTTACCGACAATTTCGAATGGGCCGAGGGCTTTCAGCAGCGCTTCGGGATCGTATACTGCGATTTCGAAACGCAGCAGCGATACATCAAGGATAGCGGGCACTGGTACTCGCAACTGGCGCGCACGGGCGTGCTCGACCTCGAGTAGCTCGAAACAATTACCGATGACGTTCACCAAGCGGCTGCGCGAGCCGATCATGCGCAGCGAAATCACTTGCAGCGTGAGGATTTGGCAGAAGCCGCACGTCAAGGTCGGCGGCAGATACGCATTGGGCGCGGGATTCGTCGAGGTGACGTCGCTGCGGCGGATCACGATGGCCGATATCACGCCGGACCTCGCGAAGCGCTCCGGCTTCCTCGGTGTGATCGATCTGTTGAAAATCGCCAAGCACGGGCCGGGCGAAAACGTCTACCTCATCGACTTCAGATACGTATCCAATGGATAGCGCCAATCTACTGATTTGGATTCACGTCCTCGCGATGGCGGCCTACTTCGGCGTCCAGTTCGCGGTGCTCTATATTTTGTTGCCGATGGCGGAAAGTGCGGGCGACGAATCTCAGCGCCGGGCGGCGCTGATCACAGGATTCAAGTTCTACAATCCATTTACGATCGCGATGCTCGGCGTGGTCGTGATCACCGGCGCGATGCGGCTTACCGACGTCAAAGCCGAAATGAAGTTCGAGTACTTCAGCCGTATCTGGGCGGCGTTGTCGCTGAAGCTCGGGCTGGCGTTTTTGCTGATCTTCATCCAGACCTACATCACGTTCGGGCTGGCGTTCCGAATTGGGCGCCAGGAAGAAGTTGCCGCGCATGGCGACGGCGAGCCGTTCACGGTCGAGCGGCTGAACTCGATGTTGAGCCGCATTCGCGCCATGACCTGGGTCACCATTTTACTCACCGCCGCAATCATCTTCGTTTCTCTCACCTTCATGAAGCGCGCGGTTGCCGAGACCGCCCGCGCTTCCGAGCAGGCTTCGATAGTTCCGGTTCAGACCAACCCGAGCAGCGAGGTGACGATCCACGCCAGCGTCATGAATCCGAAGATCACGCCGGGCAGTTCGTTGAGCATCGCGTACTGAGCGAGGTTGAGCGCCTCGCTGGTCTCTTCGTTGGCGGTAAATCCATATACCGTAGCTTCATTGGTTCGTGCGTTCATTTTGTGCTCCTGCGAATCTGGTTAAAGTTGATGTTGACGCGCTTCGTTACCGTGGGATCTTACGCCAGGCCGATGAGCGACGTAGCGATCCACGCAATAGTCAGGATGCCGAACACGAGACCGGGCAGTTCGTTCAGCATCGCGTAACGCGCGCGGTTGATGGCTTCGCTGGTCTGCTCGTCCTCACGGCTCAGTCCTGATAGGGCTGCTTGTTTGATTCGTGCGTCCATCGTCGTCTCCTCCTGGTCAGTAGCGTTATGGGTCATTGAGCAAGTGAGGTGCCAATATCGAAACGGCCGTTTATGCCCGAAAGATGGCCTTCCGACGCGATTTGCGATATTGCAGAAACCAAAATCCCTTGATTTTGCTGATGTTTGTGCTTATCCGGAAAACTAGCATTACGCGAGAGGTAATTCGCGTTTCGCAATCTTTCGCAAAACCAAGTTGCAGTTCGCGAATTGCGCATGCCATTCTGTGCAGTAAGTTTCCTGCTACCCGTCCTGCAGGGTCTCTATCATTCGTGCTCGGCTTCTGAGAGATTTCCATCATGTCGGATGCTTCCGAATCTGCTCCGCCGCCGCCGTCGAAATCGACCGGGCCACTGCCCGAGCCGCCAGTGACCACTGCGCCCGCGGAAATTCCTCAGTTTCCGCTCGAACCGATTGCTCCCAACTTGCCCGATCGGAACTTTTTCCTGCGGCTTGGCGAGTTGCTGATTTTCCTGGTCGCGGTGGTTGGCGCGGTCGCTCTCGGCCTCGCGATCACGAGCTACTTCCGCGCGCATACCTATATCGCCGCGTACCTCCTCGCATATGCGGGCTTTCGATGCGCCGATCTGCTGGTGCGCGAGGAGTATGGTCCGAATCCGGTCCGCGATGCATTGTCCCAGCGCATCGCGGATCAGGCTCCCCTGCTCCTCCTGTTTTTCGCAGCGCCCTTCGAGCGCACCTACCTCTATGGTGGCGAGGCGCCGCGATGGATCAGCGGCCTTGCGCTGGCGCTAGAACTTGCTGGGCTATGGATCGCGTTGGGCGCGCGCATCCAGCTCGGATTCTTCGCATGGGAGCGGCGCGATGGAGTCGAGCAGCGCGTGCTGGTGCGACGCGGCTTCTACCGCTTCATTCGCCATCCGGTGTATGCGGGAATTTACCTCGCGCTTATCGCCTGGCCGATCGCGTATGGCGCACCGATTTCAGCGGTGCTCACCGCTGTCATCGTTGCAATGGTGCTGAACCGTCTCATCAAGGAAGAGGAAGAGCTTCTGCTCGCGCGCTACGGCGACGAGTATCGGCAGTATCGGGATGAGAGCGACGCGATGATTCCGAATCTATGGTGAATCATTTCTTCGTCCGCGCTTTCAATTGGCATGAAACCAGCGCGCAGTAGGCGCACTCGGGTGAATCGCTCACAAATGACTGGCCGCACCGCGCGCAGCGCCGGATAGATTCTCCCGGTTGGAGCAGCGTTTCCAGCTTTTCGAGGTCACTTACGGCCGGGTACGTGGCTTCGGCCTCGAGCCTGATGCCCCTCGCTGCCGACGCCGCGAGCTTGTCGGCGCGCTCGTTATTCTTATCGCCTGCGTGACCGCGAACCCATTCGAAGCGTACCGTGCGCGCGGCGACCTCGCGATCGAGATCGCGCCACAATTCCTGATTTGCATTGCGCTTCCATCCGAGTGTCATCGTTTTCACGACGTACTCGCTGTCGCTGCGCACGATCACGTCCACACCCTGCTCGATGGCGCGCAATCCTTCGATGACGGCCGTGATTTCCATCTTGTTGTTGGTGGTCGCCGGAAACGGGCCGCCGCTCAGCTCGCGATAAAGCTCGGCGGGTTCGGCAATGACGACGCCCCATCCGCCCGGGCCGGGATTTCCGATGCATGCGCCATCGGCATAAATGACGAATTTGCGCGCGGCGTCGGCCATCAATCAGGCCGCGCGACCGCGGCGGCGCGGCGTTCGCGATGGAGCTCTTCGAACCAGCTCATGTAGGCGCGTGCGGACTTTTCCCACGAGAAATCCGCCGCGAAGCAATTTGCGCGCAACTTGCGCCATTGATCGCGATTGCGGAAAACCGCCGTCATGCGCGACAGCGCGCCGAGGAGATCCTCTTTGAGATACGGCTCGAACAAGAAACCATTGCCCTTACCGCTTTTCGCGTCGAAGTCGCTGACAGTATCGCGCAGGCCGCCGGTCGCGCGCGCCACCGGAGGGTTGCCATATTTCATCGCGTACATTTGGGTCAGGCCGCACGGCTCGAACCGCGACGGCATCAGGAAGGCGTCGCTACCGGCCTGAATCTTGTGCGCGAGAACGTTGTCGAACTCGGGGAGCAACCGGAACTTGTCCGGAAAGCGGCGTTGCGCCTCGCGAAAATATCCTTCGAATGAGGTATCGCCATTGGCGAGCATCACGATTTGGAGATTCTGCTCCATGATACGATCGAATGCGTCGCGCAAAAGATCGAATCCTTTTTGCGACGTCATCCGCGAGACCATCCCGACCACCGGCGCGCCTTCGATCGGCTTGAGCTTGACCGTTTTGAGCAGATCGCTCTTGCAGACGCTTTTTCCTTCGAGGCGGCTGGGCGTGTACGTCGTGGCGATCAGCTTGTCGATCGCGGGATTCCACTCAGAATAGTCGGCGCCATTGAGGATGCCGCGGAAGTGCGCGCCTTTTTTTCGCAGCACGCCTTCGAGGCCGAATCCGTAATCGGGATCGCCGGTGGCTTCGGCCGCGTAGGTGGGACTGACGGTGCTCGTCGCGTCGCTCATCACGATCGCGCCCTTCATCAGATTGACGTGATCGTAAAATTCCAAACCATCTACGGTGTAATGGCTCCAGTTGATTCCGAGCAGCGGATAATCGACCGGATCGAATACCCCCTGGAACGCGAGGTTGTGAATCGTGAAAATGGAAATCGTGTCGCGCAGCTTGGCGTGAATCTTCTCATCGGCGCGCGCCACTATCGCCGCCGTCGCAGCATGCCAGTCGTGCGCATGGAGTACATCGGGATGGATATGATCGGCGCATACCGCCGCCGCCGCACGCCCGAAAAAGATGTAGCGCATCACATTGTCCGGATAGACCTTGCCGCGCTCGCTATAGATTCCCGGCCGGTCGAAAAAGCCCTCGTGCGCGATGAGGTAGATCGGAATGCCCTCGGGCCCGTCGGCGCGCAGGATTGTAAACGCCTCAATGCCGTAGCCGAATTGAGTATCGGCGACGTTGGCGACGACGGTGGTTTTGCACTGCTGCAACAGCGCTCGATATCCCGGAAGGACGATGACCGGGGCGGCGCCGATTTTCTTAAGCGCGAGCGGCAGCGCGCCGATGACATCGCCGAGCCCGCCCTCCTTGGCCCAGGGTGAAATTTCTGCGGCGACGACTGCGACTTTCATCTCGAAACCGAAACCTGCGTAATGAGGAAGGTAACCGCCCACCGACACCCCGCGAAAAAGCGCAGAGTAGCGAAGGGTTTCATTGTGCCGCAACGAAATCGCGCTGCGACCGAATTAGTTTATCCCCAGCCGGAGGGCTTTAGGAATGGATGACAACGCGCGCGCTTTGGGTCAGCATTCGTCCGCCGGCTTTTCATGAAAGAAAAACTGATCATTGTCGCGTCGCTGTTCATACATTCCGGACGCCAGGCGGAATTCGAACAATTCGAGTCGGCGGCCGAATCGATCATGCTACGTTACGGCGGAGGGATTGAGAGGAGGATCGGATTCCCGTCGGGCGCGAATCCGGATCAGCCGCATGAAGTGCATATCCTGACGTTTCCGGATCAGGAGGCATTCGCGCGCTATCGCGCCGACGCGGATCTGTTAGCGCTGGCCGACCTGCGGGCTCGCGCGATTCGTCATACAACGGTTTGGGTTGGGAGCGAGTTGAGCGGCTTCATCAAGAGCTAGGGGGTCACTGCCCAACTACATCGGCGCGAGGTTCTCCGTCTGGATCAAGAAGGACCCAAACCGATGATTCACTCGTGAAGACTCTTCTCTGTGGCAAAATCGTTGCGGGCGGTTCGCGAACCGCCCCTACACGGAATCGAGAACCATCACTCCTGAATTTCCAGCACCGTCACACTTTGATGTGGCGTCGCCAGCGCGGACGGGAATGGCCTGCCCTTCAGATATCGATCGAGAAACGCGCGGCTGTAATCGATAATCGCAGATTGATACTTCGGATTGAGGTCCGTCCACGCGAAATGCCCCGCGCCATCGAACTCGACGTAGTACTTCGGTGCGGGACTTTGCGGATACGCACCGTTACCCTTGTTGATGAACGGCGTGATGCCATAGTCGCGCGTGCCGCCCTGATACATCACCGGCGCATCGAGGTCCTTAAGTGTCTCTTTGTAGATAAACGGCGCGGCATACGGCGACAGCGCGAGGATCGCTTTGACGCGCGAGTCTTTCCACCTGGTCCATCCGCCGCCGACCCCCAGCACCGAGTACCCGCCGAGCGAATGGCCGGCCAGCGCGAGATGACTCCAGTCGAACGGCGCGGCGTTATAGCGCGGGTCATGGCTGAGAGCATCGATGAGCTTTTCGAGGTCCTGCGCGCGGTCCGCGTAGACTCCATCGGTCCAACCGCGCGGATCTTGAAATTCGGCTTCGGGCCGGCTCATCCACGCGCGCAGGTTGCGGCACGCGAAGTCCTTATGATTCGGCGCGAACACCGCATACCCGCTGTCCGCCAGCGCCTTCATCAGGAAGGTCGACTGCGTGGAGCATCCGTGGAAGCCATGCGAGAAGATGACGATGGGCCATGGTCCGGGCGTGCTCGCGTTGGGAATCCATGCCGCAACATCGAGTCCGGCAGCCTGCAACCTCAACGGCGCCGTCGAAGTATCTTCCGCTATCGATGCTGTGCTGGTGAGTACGGCCATCAGCACCAGCGTGAGTATCCGGACTCTGCGAAGCATCTTTTTCATGAAAAAAGGGGCTGCCGATTTCGCGACAGCCCCTGTACATCGCGTGTTTGATCGCTCAATTGAGTACGGTGCGCTCGGAGCGAGTTTCCTCTGGGGTTTCAGCTTCGTCGCCGTTGCGCAGCGCATACGCGAGGACCTCATCGACGGTGTCGACGAAATGCATCGTCAGCTCGCGCCGCAACTCCTCTGGAATATCCTCGAGGTCGCGCTCGTTGCGCCGTGGCATGATGATCGTCTTGATGCCCGCGCGGCGCGCGGCAAGCACTTTCTCCTTGATACCGCCGACCGGCAACACCTTGCCTCGCAAGGTAATTTCGCCCGTCATCGCGAGGTAAGGCCGACATGGACGCCCGGTCAGTAGGGACGCGAGCGATGCGGCAAGAGTCACTCCCGCCGATGGGCCATCCTTGGGAATCGCACCAGCCGGCACGTGCACGTGGATATCGGAGTTGTCGTAGAAATCCGGCGAGATGCCGAGGCTGTCCGCATGTGAACGGATGTAGGACAGCGCGGCCTGCGCCGATTCCTTCATCACGTCGCCCAGCGAGCCCGTAAGCGTGAGACCTTTCTGCCCCTTCATGCGGGTGGATTCGATGAAGAGTATGTCGCCTCCGCTCGCGGTCCATGCGAGGCCGGTTGCGACGCCGGGATCGTGGGTGCGATCCGCCACTTCGGCATAGAACTTCGGCGGTCCCAAAAACTTCTGCACCATCTCGGGCACGATACGCTCGGGCGTCGGTTCGCCCTCGGTTACACCGCGCGCGATTTTGCGAAAGACATGCGCGATCTCGCGTTCGAGGTTTCGCAATCCCGCCTCGCGCGTGTAGTTGCGCACGACCTCGGAAACCGCCTCTTGGGTGAAGTCGATCTTGAAGTTGCCGAGGCCGTTCTCGACCAGTTGCTTGGGCACGATATGCCGCTTGACAATCTCGAGCTTTTCTTCCTCGGTATAGCCGGGAAGTTCGAGCACCTCCATGCGATCCAGCAACGCATGCGGAATGGAATCGAGCACATTGGCCGTGGTAAGGAACAGCACCTTCGACAGATCGAATGGGACATCAAGGTAATGATCCTGGAAGGTGTTGTTCTGCTCGGGATCGAGGACCTCGAGCAGCGCCGCCGCCGGATCGCCGCGGAAATCGGCGCCGAGCTTGTCGACCTCATCGAGGATAAAGAGCGGATTGTTGGAACCCGCATTGCGGATACCCTGGATGATGCGCCCCGGCAGCGAGCCGATGTAGGTGCGCCGATGCCCGCGGATCTCCGCCTCATCGCGGATGCCGCCCAGCGATAGCCGCACGAACTTGCGTCCGAGCGCCCGAGCGATCGAGCGTCCGAGCGAGGTCTTGCCGGTTCCCGGCGGCCCGACGAAGCATAGGATCGGACCCTTGGTATCTTTCTTCAGTTTGCGCACGGCAAGGAATTCGAGGATGCGCTCCTTGATCTTTTCGAGGTCGTAATGGTCTTCGTCGAGCACCCCGCGCGCGTGCTTGATGTCGAGGTCGTCTTCCGTCGAGACCGCCCACGGCAGCGTCACCAGCCAATCGAGGTAGGTGCGAACGACCGTATGCTCCGCCGACTCCGGCGGGATCATCTTGAGGCGGTCGAGTTCCTTGTCAGCCGCCTTGCGTGCCTCTTCCGGCATCTTCGCGGCTTCAATCTTCTTTTCGATTTCCTCGAGCTCGCCCGAGCGCGAATCGCCGTCACCGAGTTCCTTCTGAATCGCCTTGAGCTGCTGACGCAGATAGTACTCGCGCTGATTCTTGTTGAGCTCGGTCTGGACCTGCGACTGGATCTTATGCCCGAGTTCGAGCAACTCGATTTCACGGGTCAGGATGGCGATCAGCTTCTCGAGCCGCTGACGAACATCGGTGCTCGATAGAAGATCCTGCGCTTCCTCGACCGCGATTTTCAGATAGGACGCGACGAGGTCGGTGAGCCGGCCGGGCTCGCGCACTCCCATCGCGATTCCCTGCAACTCATCGGGCAGATAGGGAACCAGCGATACGAACTTCGAAAATTGACTGACCAGATGCGCCTGCAGCGCCTCGACTTCTTTATCGGTTACCAGCTCATCGGAGAGCCGGCTCACGTGCGCCTGGAAGAACGGCTCGCGCTGCGTGAACTCGCCAAGCTGCAGCCGGGCGAGGCCGCGCACAAGCACGCGCACGCTCTGGTCCGGATAGCGCAGCATCTTGAGGATACGAACCGCGGTGGCGCGCTGATACACGCCGTCCGGTCCGGGATTTTCCTCTTCAGGATTTTTCTGCGCGGCCAGCGCGATGATGCGGTTGCCCTGGCCGACATTGTCTATGAGTCTGAGCGAGGATGCGCGCGAGACCAGGAACGGATGAATCTGGCTCGGGAATATTACGATCCCGCGCAGTGGCAGCACGGGCAGGACATCAGGAATCTCGACCCGGCTAAGATCCTCTTCAACGTCGAACTTCTTCTCACCCTTGGGCTTATCTGACATTAGCGGTTATACCCTCTTGGAGAGAACCTGCCGCCCAAATCGTCCCCCCACAGCTTTCGACCGACGCTGCGATTACCGTAATATACGGGTAGAAGGCAGACAAGATAATCTCCGTGAGATCAAACCTAAGCATCGACAGGGCGCCGCGCCATCGGCGAAAACGTTTTGGGTAAGCATCGATTTGACAAGCTATTTAGCGCGGAAGAGGCAAATGAACTTATTCCGCGCCTTGAGATTCTGGTTCGCGATCTCCAGATTCAGGCGGATGCGATGCGCAAGCGCATCAGCGACCTCTCGCGATTCGATGACAAGCTGACCCAACTTGACCTGCCGAAGGTCATCGCGCGCTATCCTGAGCTTCGGCCATTGGCATCGCGGATGAGCGAGATCGCCAGTGAAATCCAGGAGATGGGCTGCTTCCTCAAGGACATCGATCAGGGGCTGGTGGATTTTCCTTTTCTCATCGAAGCGGAGGGCGACGAGGAAGACGACGTGGTCTTCCTATGCTGGCAATATGGCGAGCCGCGCATCGTCGCATGGCATAGCATCGAAAGCGGATTCGGCCAGCGCCAACCCCTCCCCGGCGCCTCGAAGCCACTGCTCAACTGAAGCGGCGCCAAGCATGATTCTCCTCTTTATATATCTCCTCGCGCTGGTGTGCTGGCTCGGTTCCATCATCTTCTTTTCGTTTTTCACGGCGCCGGTCATTTTCACAGTCCTCTCACGTCCCGATGCGGGCAAAGTCGTCAGCGTCATCTTCCCGCGCTATTACATCCTTGGCTATGTCGCCGGCGGGATCGCCTTCATCATCGCGATTTATCTGCTGGTCGCCGGGCACGGCGCCCGCGGATGGTGGCTGGCAAGTGTCCTAACCATCGGCCTTGCGCTCGGATGCACTCTTTATGCGGGCACCGTGGTGCGCCCGCGCGTCGATGCGATCCGCACGGTCTCCGAACAAGAAAATCCCGACCCCGCGACCAAGGCCGAGTTCGACAAGCTTCATCATCTGTCGGTGATCCTCAATGGCGCCGTGCTGATGCTCGACCTCGTCGCGCTGTTCGGCACCGCCGCGGCCCTCGCTCCCCGAGTCTGAGCTAATGTTTAGAGCGATCGTTCTGGATTTGTTCGATACGCTGGTGAACTGGGATCCCGATGGCCTTCCGCTCATGCAGTGGAAGGGGCGCGAGATACATTCGACGCTGCCGTGGATTCTGCCCAAGGTGAACGAGGCGCTCGGAGCAAAGTACGATGCCGACGCATTCATGACGGCATACGGCGCCGTCTACGAGGAAATCAACGCGGAGCGCGAGCGCGACGGTATCGAGATCACGTGCTTCGAGCGTTTCGAACGTACGCTGCGACGCATCGGGATGACCAACCAAATCCAGCTCCGGCGACTCGCCGAGGACCTTACGCGAATCCATATGGGTGGCGTGCGCAGCGTCACGTCTGCGCCTGCAAATCGCAAGGATGCGGTGCGCCGGCTCGCCGAGAAATATCGCCTCGGACTGTTGTCGAACTTCGACGATTCGCGGACCGGATGGGAGATCATGGCCGATACGGGCGTGAAGGATAAATTCGAAGCCATCATCATTTCGGCCGACCTGAAGCTGCGAAAACCGAATCCAAAAATCTTCGCGCGGATGCTCACGATGCTGAAGCTCGAGGCGCATGAGGTCCTGTTCGTCGGCGACACCCCTCATCATGATGTCGGCGGCGCGAAGGCGGTCGGCATGGCGGCGGCGTGGATCAGCCGCCACGCGCTACCGCTTCCCGACGGCATAGCGCAGCCGGACTACATCATCCGCGACCTCGCGGAACTTCCCGACCTGCTGGAGAACGCACGATGACGCGGGCGCCACGATGAACGTGCAACAAAAATCCGCGATGGCGTCGCTCGAGCGCGCGCCTTTCTCCGCGATGGTCGGATTGAAAATTCTCTCGGCCCAAAACGGCGAGGCCGTCGTGCGGATGCCGTTTTCCGAGAAGCTGCTGAACGACGGCGGTCCCAACATGCCGATCCATGGCGGCGCGATCGCGTCGCTGGCAGATTTCGCCGCCTGCGCCGCCATCTGGAGCCTCGACCAGACGCAGCGCAGCATGACTGTTTCGATGACGATAAACTTCACCGGCCCCGGCATCCGGAGCGATCTCACCGCAACCGCGAAGGTTCGCCGCGCGGGCAAACGGCTGGCCAGCATCAATGTGGAAATCCGGGACCGCGCCGACGCACTCATCGCCGATGCGCTCATCACCTACAAAATCGCCTAATTCGACACGGCTAAGCCCAAAAGAGAGCGGTTTAGCTTAAATTTCTTGAATCTTCGCGTAGGTTCCTTCGTCATAACTCCTAAGCAGACGGCGGCTGCCGGCAAGCGCAGGTCTCGGGCCAGTCGCCGCATCTTTGGAGGAATCGAAATGCTTCACTACGCGTTGGTATTTCTGGTTGTAGCGATTATCGCCGGTATTCTCGGTTTCGGCGGCATCGCCGGAGCGGCGGCGGGAATCGCGAAAATTCTCTTCTTCATCTTCCTGGTGCTGTTCCTGGTCGGGCTCGTGGCCGGACGGCGAACAGCAGTTTAGGTCAAGCCGCGTCTGGATGCGGGCGCGGCTGAACACTTCGAAAAAATCGCGCGCGGCGGACGACGCTTCGCGCGATTCTTTTTGTGATAAATCTGAGTGCGTGGATTCGATCCTCAATAAGATTCGCGCGGCAGCCGCGAGGAGCGGGCTCAACCTGATCGCCGCGACGCCATCCGATCGATACGACGCCGCGGTCACGTCCCAGTACCGTGTCGACGCAATCGCGCCCCGCGCCCGATCGATCATCGTGATAGGCAACGGCGGCGGCGCGTTCTGGAAATCCTTCAAACAGCATTGCGAGAAAAATTGCGACTGGATGGCCCGCGACAATCCGCTCGACGATTTCACCCGCGTCGTCATCGAGCGCGATGTCGCGCCGCTGGTGCAGTCCGGAACGATCATCTATCCATTCATGAGCAATGGACCGACGCTGAACTTCATGGAAGCCGGCAAGGCGGCGGGACTGAGCGGCCCCAGCATCATTGGAGTGATGGTGCATCCGGTCTACGGACCGTGGATCGCCTTTCGCGCCGCGATTTTACTCGACGAAGTCATCGATGCGCCGGGCGAGGCGTATCGCTTCGATCCGTGCCCATCGTGCACGGCGCGCACCTGCATCAGCGCGTGCCCTGCCGACGCAGTCAGCTTCGCGAAAGGATGGGACATTCCGAAATGCCTGACACATCGGGTGGAAGTCGAAGCGGATTGCGCGCCGCGATGCCACGCGCGCGCCGGATGCATTCTCGGCCCGGAGCATCGCTATAGGGACGATGAGCTGGCGTATCATCAGATGCGCGCGCTTCGCGCGATGCGCCCTTATTACGAGACGCACATCAAGCCAAAGAGAAAGAAGTAACCACAGAGGCACGGAGACACAAAGGGTCGGAGAAGAGCTGAATCCTCTCCTTGGCTTCAACCTTGTGCCTTCGTGCCTTTGTGGTTACCTCTGGATCTTCTTTGCCACCTCAGTTGCGAAGTACGTCAAGATCAAATCCGCGCCAGCGCGGCGGATCGAGGTCAGCACCTCCATGATTGTGCGCTCCTCGTCGAGCCATCCGTTCAGGCCCGCCGCGCGAATCATCGAATACTCGCCCGATACATTGTACGCGGCGACCGGAACGTTGAACTCGTGCTTCACACGATAGATGAGATCGAGGTACGCCAGCGCGGGTTTCACCATCACGATGTCGGCGCCTTCTTCGAGGTCGAGCGCAACCTCACGTATCGCCTCGTCGCCGTTAGGAGGATCCATCTGATATGAGCGGCGATCGCCGAACTTCGGCGCGGACTCCGCCGCCTCACGAAATGGCCCATAGAATGCCGACGCGAACTTGGCCGAGTAGGCCATGATCGCAACGTGCGCGAAGCCATTCTGATCGAGGGCGCTGCGAATCGCGCCGACGCGGCCATCCATCATGTCGGACGGCGCCACGATATCGGCCCCCGCGCGCGCATGCGAAAGCGCTTCGCGCACCAGCAGCTCGAGGCTCGCGTCGTTGTCGATCTCGGTACCCACTATGGCGCCGCAATGTCCGTGATCGGTGTACTCGCACATGCATACGTCGGTGATGACGCATAAGCCGGGCACGCGCTCCTTGATTTCGCGAATCGCGCGCTGCACCTCGCCCGAATCGTTCCACGCCTCGCTGCCGACGGCGTCTTTCCGCTCGGGAATTCCAAACAGGATAATCGCGGGAACGCCCGCCGCATAAGTCTCGCGCGCGGCGCTCACGACATTATCAACCGAAAGCTGCGCGACGCCCGGCATCGAGGTGACCGGCCGTTTCACGTCCCGTCCGGGGCATACGAAGAACGGCTGGATGAGATTGTCGGGCGAGAGCCGCGTCTCGCGAATCATGCGCCGCATTGTATCGGTGCGTCGCAGCCGGCGCGGACGATTTATCGGAAATGCCATGATGTGGTCACCTCTCGACGGAATTCACCACAGAGGCACGGAGACACGGAGTAATCAGACAGAAGAGCTCTTTCTCTTGGCTGCCCTCAGTGTCTTTGTGCCTCTGTGGTTCCCTCTTCCTCCTCATCTTAATCCGCGACATGCAGCGATGCGAAGTAGTCACGAATGGCCGCAACCAGCGCAGGAATCGTGTACTCGCGCGGCTTCACCACGACCTCGAAGCCGAGCTTCTCTGCGGTCGCAGCCGTGATCGGACCGATAGCGGCCGCTCGCGTTCGCGTACTTGGCTTGCCGGTGATTTCGACGAAATTCGATGCGGTGCTGGAACTGGTAAAAGCGACCATATCGTACCCGCCGGACGCCAATGCCTCGCGCATGCGATCGAGCGCGGCGCCTGAGGGCACGATGGTTTTATAGGCCGGGGCGACAACTACTTCAGCAGCTCCTTTTTCGCGCAGCATCTGCGGTAAGACCTCGCGGGCGACTTGAGCGCGAGGAATCAGGATTCGCGCGCCGCGAATCTTCTCGCGGCCGATCGCGTCGATGATCGCTTCGCCTCGATACTCGCGCGGCATCGCATCGACGCTAAGTGCGAATTGCTTCAGCGCTGCGGAGGTCGCAGGACCGATCGCCGCGATAGACGCCTTGCCTATCGCGCGAATGTCCTTGCCCAACGTACGCAACCGTTCGATGAAGGCCTCGACGCCGGTCGCGCTGGTGAAGATGATCCAATCGAAAGCGTCGAGCCGAGCGATCTGCGCGTCGAGAGTAGCGTATGAATCGGACGCGGCGGTTTCGATGGTCGGGAATTCGATCACCTCGGCGCCAAGTGCGCGCAACTCACGTCCGAACGAGGAAACCTTCTCGCTCGC
>DATGKG010000054.1:0-5124 GCA_035294805.1 Binataceae bacterium (SeqCode)
GTTACCCAAATTCTGTCGGCGCGCGTTTTCGTCCTCGTCGGCGACCACGACCGCGCCTCTGCACGCGACGCCGGCGCGGCACTGGCCAAGACGCTGGTCGACTCCGGCATGACCAGGACGGTGACCTATCGCATCCGGTCCGACAGCCTGAAGTCGTTGGGAGCGATGTATTTCCCGTATCGCTCCGGACTCCTTAGCGACGCGGACCGCGCGCGGCTGCAACAGAATCAGGGTGAGCAAATTGTCGATCGTGCGATCGCGAGCGTGTATGGGCCGTCATCGATCGCCGATGTGAATCTGCTACGGCATGATCCCTTCCTGCTGATGCCGGAATATCTCGGCAACCTGCCGATGCCCGTAGCGCGCTTCTCGCCCGACGACGGCATCCTTTCGATGCGCGACCACGACCAGACGTGGGTTTTGCTGATCGCGGAACTAAACGGCAACGTTTACTCCGGCGCATTCCAGGACCGCTTCATCTCGACATTCGACGCGGTGGAACGAAGACTGCGCGCGACCACGCCCGATCTGCAAATCCTGCGTGTGGGCGCGATCTTCTACGCGCAGGCCGGCGCGAAAAGCGCTACCGACGAAACCACCCGTCTCAGCATCGTGTCGATAGTGGGAACCGTCGCATTGATTCTGATCGTCTTTCGTTCGTTGCGAGCGCTGTGGCTGACCCTGCTCGCGATTGGCGTCGGCGTAGTATGCGCCGCGGCGCTGAGTTTGTGGATATTCGGTGGGCTGCATGTTGCCGCGCTGCTCTTCGGGGTCAGCTTGATCGGAATCGCGATCGACTATTGCCTGCAATACGTTTCCGCGCGCTTTGGGCCGGATGCGGGAACTCCTCAGGAGCGCCTGCGCCGCGTATTGCCCGGCATTACCATCGGCGTAGGCACTACGCTTATCGGATACGCAACCCTGATGCTGGCGCCATTTCCGGGACTACATCAGCTCGCGGTTTTCTCCGCGGTCGGCCTGTGCGCTTCATTCATCACCGTCGTCCTGTGGCTTCCGTTTCTGGACAGCGTCGAACCCCTTCCCTATGGCGCCGGGATTTTGGCGACGGCGAATCTGCTCTGGATATTCTGGCAGGACGCGCGCTGGCGAAACTGGCGGATCGGCTTCATTACGCTTCTCGGAATTCTGACGATAGCAGGTGCGACTCGGCTCCGGGTTGATGACGATGTACGCCATCAGCAGGCGCTTGCGAGCAACCTGCGCGATCAGGAATCTCAAATTCGCTCGCTTACCGGGATAACGGGCGGCACCGAATTCCTTTTGGTGCGTGCGCGCGACGGCGAAGGCGCGCTGCGGACCGAAGAGGCATTGCAACCGCGCCTCGCAGCCGCCACGCACGATGGCGCGCTACGCGGATTCCAAACGCTGGCGGAATTCGTGCCCTCGATCGCTCGTCAGCGTGAAAATCGCGCACTGGTAAGCGAAAAGTTGATGACGCCTTACCTCGCTTCGTATGATCGGCGCATCGGCCTGACCGGTGCGCAGCCCGATGACGCCAACATCGGATTCCTGACTCCCGACGCCATCCGCGATGATTCTCCGCTCGCGTTCCTGCGCAACCTGATCCTGCAATCGGATGCGAGTGGCGTCATGCATGCCGTGCTGCTCACCAGTGTCGCGCGGCCCGACGAGATTCGCCGGATCGCCGAAGAAGTCCCCGGCGTACGCTTCGTCGATCCGACCGGCGATGTTACCCGGATGCTGGGGGAATATCGCCGGCGCGCGCTAGCTCTGATCGCGGTCTCGGTGCTCTTGATGATGCCGGTGCTCATCTGGCGCTATGGGCTTCGCGGAAGTCTTCGCGTGACGATGGCGCCGGCAATCGCCGTCATCGCTGCGCCGCCGCTGGTGGCATTGGCCGGAGTGACGTTCACATTTTTTAATGCGATGGCTCTCGTGCTGGTCGTGTCGATAGGTTTCGACTATGCCGTTTTTTGCCGCGAGACCGAACCCTCGCGCCGGCCGACCACGATGCTGGGAGTATGGCTCGCGATGTTGACCACGCTTCTCTCATTCGGATTGCTGGTCCTCAGCAACACTTACGCGGTCCACGCTTTTGGCGCGACGCTGCTGGCCGGAACGTTACTAGCTTTCGCCTTTGCTCCGCTCGCGAGCGATCTCGGATAGAATTTTCCTCGTGCGGATGAAGCTTGCGGCTCTGCGACTGTTGCTGTGCGTTTCGATGCTGTCGTTTGCCGCTTGCGCGGCCCACTATTCGGCGAGTCCCGGCAGTACCGCCATCGCTCCCGGATTGGACTTTTCGATTCCGAGCGGACGCGAACTCGGCCATTCGCTCGAAGCGACGCAATTGATAACCGCGCACTTTCACGACCAGGTTCAGGTGTTCCAAGCTTACATCAGCGTCTCACCCGAGAAGATCATTGTGATAGCGCTCGACCCATTCGGCTCACGCGCGATGACTATCACGGCGACCGACGACGGCATTCACTCCGAGGTCGCGCCGATGGTGCCTTCGGTCCTGCGCCCGGCGAATATTCTCGCCGACATCGCAATCGTCTATTGGCCCGCGCCGGCGCTTCGCCGCGCCTTGGCCGGTACTAACGCGTCGTTGAGCGACGATCAGAATGAACGCGCGATCATCGTCGATGGCCGCGAAGTTGTGCACGTCAGCTACTCCGCTCCGCATGAAAACTCTTGGACAAAGTTCGCGCGCTTGCGCAATATTGCATACGGATACGAGCTCGATTTGCAGTCGACTGTGACCGAAAAATGAAGTTTCATCTGAACGCGCTGGGTGTGACCAATCCGCTGGGCCGGGGAAAGCGGGAAGTTGCGCGCAGTCTCTTCAATGGATCGCGCGCCGGACTCGTGCCCCGCGATGACTTACTGCCTGATCGTGCGGTGCGAGCCGGCGTAGTGGACGGAGAACTACCGGCCATACCTCCGCACTTGGCTCACTTCGATTGCCGCAACAATCGGTTGGCGCTCGCGGCTCTGAGTGAGATCGAAAACGATATCAAGCGGGTCATCGACCGGGTGGGACCGTCTCGCATCGCGGTGGTGATGGGCACCAGCACCTCAGGGATTGCCGAGGGTGAGGCAGCGCTCTCGCAGCGCGTCGCAAATGGCGCGTGGCCGCGGGGGTTCCGCTATAGCAGGCAGGAGGTTGGCAATCTTGCGACCTTTGTCGCCGACTATCTCGAAGTGGAGGGACCGGCCTACACTATCGCGACCGCATGTTCGTCGAGCGCGAAAGCTTTCGCCTCGGCGCAACGGCTGATGGAAATGGGAATTTGCGATGCCGCGGTAGTCGGTGGAGCGGACACGCTATGTCGTATGACGCTGGGCGGTTTCGATTCGCTTCAAGCCCTCGCCCGCGATTATTGCAATCCGTTTAGCCGCAATCGCGACGGAATCAATATCGGTGAAGGCGCGGCGGTTTTCCTCATGACATCGGAGGAAGCCCCGGTGTCGTTGCTCGGCGTCGGTGAAAGCTCGGACGCATATCATGTCAGCGCGCCTCATCCCGATGGGGAAGGTGCTGCCCTGGCGATGATGCGTGCGCTCGAGGCTGCCCATCTGAAGCCCGAACAAATCGACTATATAAACCTGCATGGCACCGCGACCGAATTGAACGATCTGATGGAAGGCCGTGCGGTGAACAGGATTTTCGGCACGAGCACGCCGTGCAGTTCGACCAAGGCGATGACCGGTCATATGCTGGGCGCTGCGGGCGCCAACGAGGCGGCATTCCTGTGGTTGATGCTCGAGTCGAATTTCACCGCCGGCGTAGTGCCGCCCCACATCTGGGACGGCGAGGCCGATCCGGCGATACCGCTGCTGAATCTGGCGCCGATGGAGTTTCCCATAGGTCACCGGGAGCGCACCGCCGCGTTGAGCAATTCATTCGCTTTCGGCGGAAGCAACGCAGCCGTGGTGCTCGGACGAGGATGGTGATGTGCGCGACTGCCCCTACCCAATAGAAGCGTTGCTGATGCATCGTGCGCCGATGCTCCTGCTCGACAAAGTTGTCGGCTATGACGACGCTTCCCTCGTAGCCGGGCTCACGATCACTCAGTCGAGCTTGTTTGTGAGTTCAGACGGCGTGCCTGGTCACGTCGCGATCGAATATATGGCGCAGGCCTGCGGCGCCTACGCCGGCGCGACTGCGCTCGACGGCGGGCGGCCGGTAAAAATCGGGTTCTTGCTTGGCACTCGGATGTGCAGGGTGATGGTGCCGCGGTTTCGCATCGGAGATCACCTGCTCATTTCGGTGTCCCTGGTGTTTCACGACGAGCAGATGGCCGTTTTCGATTGTAAGATCGAGATCGATGGTCAACTCGCCGCTGAAACGCAGCTCAAGGTCTATCAACCCGACAATGACCTATCCCGCATCGATGAGATTGAGTAAGCGATGAGCCGCACCATCCTTGTCACCGGAGCCAGCAAAGGGATCGGGCGCGCTATCGCCGGTCGCATCGCACGCGATGGCTTCACGGTAGTGGTGCACTATCATGCCGACCGCGAAGGCGCGGAGCAGACACTGAAGTGCATTTGCGAGAGTGACGGTCGCGGCAGGATCGTGCAATTCGATCTCGCCGATCGACGACAATGCCGCGATCGGATCGAGTCCGATATCGGCGAGCACGGCGCTTACTATGGCGTGGTGCTCAATGCGGGTATAGCGCGGGACAATGCGTTCCCTGCGCTCGAGGACTCGGACTGGGATAGCGTACTCGATACCGATCTCGGCGGCTTTTATAATGTGTTGCGTCCGATTGTTATGCCGATGGTCTCCGCCCGAAAAGGCGGCCGTATAGTTTCGATTTCCTCGGTCTCCGGAATCATGGGGAACCGCGGACAGGTGAACTATAGCGCCGCCAAAGCCGGTATCATCGGCGCGACCAAGGCGCTCGCGATCGAACTCGCAAAGCGCAATATTACGGTCAATTGCGTCGCGCCCGGACTCATCGAAACGCAGATGCTGAAAGGCGTGCCGCTCGACGAGATCATCGCGGCGATTCCTATGCGCCGCGTGGGCCTGCCCGATGAGGTGGCGGCCGCGGTGAGTTTTTTCTGTTCGGACGACGCGAGCTACATCACACGTCAAGTGCTATCGGTCAACGGAGGAATGGCATGAGG
>DATGKG010000055.1:0-3200 GCA_035294805.1 Binataceae bacterium (SeqCode)
ACAGTTCCAGGCGGAGCCGCCCGCGCGCCCGGTGGGCCTAAGTGGCGGCGGGCGCACCGGTAACAGTAACTCCGTTCATCGACAAAACTTCCGAGCGGAAAAATCTGGCTCCCTGGGAACGGCCGTGGTGGCGTACCACCACGCGCCAAGCGGGAATCTTTGGATGGATCATCCTGATCCACGTGACCGCGTTGGTGGGATTGATCATGTTTCCGCTGCCCGGATGGCCCATCTTCCTCGGCGCGTTGGCGCTCGCATGGATCGGCGGCATCGGCACGACGGTCTGCTACCATCGCGCGATTGCGCATCGCGCGCTCAAACTCAACCCCATCGTGCGCCAGATACTGACTTTCTTCGCGGTATTTAACGGCTCGGGTGCGCCTGTAAGCTGGACCGCCAATCATCGTCTGCATCATGCTTCGGCGGATTCGGATGACGACATCTCGAGTCCTCGCCACGGATTCTGGTGGGCGCATCTGCGCTGGCTATGGCAGACGCCGAAATCCTCGGCGGCGCGCTTTTGTCCGGACCTCAGTGGGTTCTCCTATCATGCGTGGACGATCGTGCAGACGCCGATTCTCGCGCTATCGTTTTTCATCGGACTACATTTCGGGTGGGCGGCATTTTTCTGGCTCGGCGCGATACGACTGGTCTTCGCGCTGCACGGGCAATGCTTCGTCAACAGCATCTGCCACACCGAACCGGGCGTGCGCGAAGGACAGGACTCCAGCCGCAACGTCGGATGGCTCGCGGCGATGCAACTGGTGCTGGGCGAGAACTGGCATCGCAATCACCACTCGCGGCCCGGCCTCGCGCGGCTCGGATGGAACTGGCATCAGCCCGACGCGGGCTACCTCGTCATTCGCGGGCTCGAAAAGCTCGGCCTCGCGAGCGAGGTCCGCGACTTTCGTCAGTTGCGTTCGCTATCGAGCGAGAGCTGAGGCTCGCTCACAATCTACCTACGACCAGCCGCCCGCAGTACGTATTGCGCGTCGGCGGTGCGCCACTCGTTGATGCGATGCCTGCCAAATCCTGGTCGATGAGACCCGCGAGCTGCATCTCGATGCGGGGTGCGAAGGCTGGCAATATCGCGACGTGGCAGTCTCGGTCGTCATACCGGTTTACAACGGCGAGCAAACCGTCGCGGCCGCGATCGATAGCGTCCTTGCACAGACATTTCGCGATTTAGAAATTGTCGTGGTCGATGACGGTTCGACTGATGCGACCGCATCGATACTTCAGCGCTTTGGCTCACGTATCACGATCGTCAGGCAGTCCAACGTAGGATTCTGCGGCGCGCGCAATGCCGGTATCGCGCGCTCGCGCGGCGAATACATCGCGCTGCTCGATGCGGACGATACCTGGACGCCGGACAAGCTGGAAAAATCGATCGCGATGCTCGATGGGGCTCCTCAAGTCGTCCTCATATATACGGATGTCGTCAATCAGGACATCGCGGGCCGCGACCTCGGCACCTCGCCGATCGATGCCTCCACCGCGCACGCTCCCACGCTCGACGAGATGCTGAGTCGCCTCTGGCCCATCATGCCCAGCACGGTGGTGATGCGCCGCGCCGCGTATGAGAAGTGCGGCCGCTTTATCGAAGGATTCAGCGAGGACATGGACTTCTGGATTCGTATCCGCGAGCAGGGCGAGTTCCGCTACCTTCCCGAAAAGCTCACCCGCTTCACGGTCGGACCGCTCTATCCCAAGGTGCTGCGGCGCGACAATCGCGGCGAGCTGTTCCTGCGCGCGATTCGTTCCCGCTATGGGAACCGCGCCGACGGAGTGATCCAAAGTTACACGCAGCACAAGGTGCGAATCCTCAGAAACACCGGGCTGGCGGAACTCAAGAAGGGCAATCGCGCCGCCGCGCGCAAATGCCTGATGCGCTCGCTCGCATACGATCACACCGCGTTCAAGACTTATCTGCGGATTGCGCGCACGCTGTTGCCGATGAGCATCATCCGCGCGCTCGATAATTCGCCTGACAATCGGTAGGGTTATGCTACTTCAATCGTGAGCAACGGTGAGACACCTCGATCGGGCGCATTGCCCACCTCCGGCGATGTTCACGCGTTTATCCAGAAAATTTATGCCGAGGGCTTCGCGCTCGGCGATGACCATCAACCGCATGAGATCAAATGGAGCCTGGCGCCGGCGCGCGGCGAGTTCGTGTACGAGATGTGCCGCCGCAGCAACGCGAACTCCACGCTGGAAGTCGGTTTCGCGCTGGGAGTGTCGACGCTCTGCATCCTCGCCGCGCTGCTCGACCTCGGCGTAAGCGGCACGCCGCATGTCGCGATGGATCCGTTTCAGTCGGGCGAGCGGTTCGCTAACGCGGGACTGCACACGCTGCGCGAGGCGGGCGTCGCGCGGATGGTGGAATTCCATCCGGAGGCATCCGAGACGTTTCTGCCGCGTCTGGTCGCGGCGAAACGCCAGTTTGATTTCATCCTGATCGACGGCGACCATTCGTTCGACCACACGCTGATCGACATCTTCTTCGCGCATCGATTGCTGCGCCCGGGCGGCACGATGGTCATCGACGACATCGATATGCCGCCGGTCTACCTCGCGAATCGGTATCTGCTTGACTACTACCGCTACGAGCTGATCGATGAAGCCTACGGATCGCATTCCGATCCGACACAGACCTGGCAGGGCGTGGCCATTTCGCCCGGCGGACGCCGCGCCGAGGTGACCGGTCCGCGGGTGTGGATTCGCGCGTATCGAAAACCGCTCAGCGAGCCGGAGGATCAATCGTTCTGGGGCGCGCCGCTCACTGACTTCATGCGCTTCTGGATCGACGATTTTCACGATCCCAAGTTAATGAGCGATTTCCAGCGGCGCGCGCTCAATCTCGAAGCGATGCACAGTCTCAGCGACGGCCAGATGCGGACCGCTCGGCGTTACCTCATCGCCTCGCTGGCGCGCGATCCGCTCTCGATGAAAACCTATCTGCGATTGGCGCGAACGTTCCTGCCCCGTCGGCTCGCGATCGGACTGAGCGGCCGCGCGAGTCGCAAACCCCCGCCACAATAACATCTCATTGCGGGAGTCAGCGGTTGCCGACGAGCGATCGGTCCAGTGTAATTGATATATGAGTGCGATACCTGATTTACCTCAATTCGCCCGCATCTCCTTCGTCACTATCGGCCTGAGCCTGCTCACCTGCGCCAACGCGCTGCCGCAATCCC
>DATGKG010000056.1:0-2043 GCA_035294805.1 Binataceae bacterium (SeqCode)
ATCCACGTCTCGGCGATGAAGTTCGCCGGCAACGTGAAGCCGATCTTCGATACCGATTACGCAATCGTCAGCGTGCTTCCGCCGACCGTCGAGGCCGCTCCGGTGGTTGCTGCCGCTGCGGAAGCCGTCGCAGGCGCCGAGGGTGCTGCTCCTGCCGAAGGCGCCGCTCCCGCTGCGGGCGCCGCGCCGGCCGCCGAGGGTGGCAAGCAAGCCGCCGCGCCGGCCGCTGCAGGGAAGAAGGAAGAGAAGAAGTAGTCCGCGCATCGAAGTGTTGTGGCAGTACGGGCTTCAGCCTTTGCTGCCACATCGCAGGTCAGTTGTGGTCGGTGGTTGTGGTTGGAGGGGTTAGTCCGCCATGAGTTTTGCGCATCTTCACGTACATACCCAATTCAGTCTGCTCGACGGCGCGAATAAGGTCGGTCCGCTCATCGACCACGCCAAGGCCTCGGGCATGGATGCGATCGCGATCACCGATCATGGCAACATGTTCGGTGCGGTCGAGTTTTTCAAAAAGGCGAAAGAGAAGGGCGTCAAGCCGATCATCGGATGCGAGGCGTACCTCGCGCCGGGCAAAAGGACAGACCGAACGCAAATCGCGAAGAGCGACGATTTCGAAAACGGCGGCAACTATCATCTGATCCTGCTCGCGCAGAACAAGATTGGATATCGAAACCTGTGCCGCCTGCTCAGCGCTGCATACAAGGAAGGGCTTTATTACAAGCCGCGCATCGACAAGGACATTCTCGCGGAATGCAACGAGGGGCTGATTGTTCTGTCCGGATGCTTGTCGGGCGAGATCGCGAGATATCTCCGCGCGAATCGATTTGATAAGGCGTGCGAGGCGGCCGAATGGTACGCGAGCACGTTCAAAGATCGTTACTACCTCGAGCTGCAGGACAACAAACTGCACGGGCCGTTCAACGCGGCGCTTATCGACATCGGAAAGAAACTGGGGCTGCCAACCGTCGCTACCAACGATTGCCACTATTTGCATCGCGACGACGCGCGCGCGCACGAGGTTCTGCTGTGCATCCAGACCGGCAAGACCATGGCCGACGAGACGCGATGGAAGTTCGACACCGACGAGCTGTACGTAAAAACGCCCGCGGAGATGGCGGCGGCATTCGGCGCGGACTCCGAGCCTTATCGCAACACGATGGAAATCGCGCGCCGCGTCGATTTCGAATTCGAGTTCGGCAAGTTTCATTTTCCCGTCTACAAATCGGTCGGCGAATCAGAACGGCAGATGGATTACGAGGCCGAGATGACGCGGCGCGCGCGAGAGGGGCTGGAGAAGCGCCTCGCGGAAATTCGCGATCGCCGCGGCGTCGAGTTCGATACCGCACCTTATTACGCGCGACTCGATCAGGAGCTGCCGGTCATCTGCGACATGGGCTTCGCGGGCTACATGCTGATCGTGGAAGACTACATCGGGTATGCACGCAATAAAGGCATTCCGGTCGGCCCCGGACGGGGTTCGGTGGTTGGCTCGCTGGTCAGCTACTCGCTCGGCATCACGGAACTCGATCCCATCGAGCATCGCTTGCTGTTCGAGCGATGGCTGGATCCCGGGCGCAAGTCGATGCCGGATATCGATTCCGACTTTTGTTTCGAGCGGCGCGACGAAGTCGTCGAATACGTCCGTCAGAAGTACGGCGAAGAGCGCGTCGCACAAATCATCACGTTCGGAACCCTCAAGGGGAAACAGGCGATTCGCGATGTCGGCCGCGTGCTCGGACTGTCATTCGGCGAGACCGACAAGATCGTCAAGCTCTATCCCGCGCCCAAGCAGGGCCGGGATCTTCCGCTGAGCGAGGCGCTCGAGATGGAGCCGCGCCTCAAGGATGAACGTAAGACCCATCCCGAACTGTTCGCCAACGCGTTCAAGCTCGAAGGCCTCCTCCGTCATACTTCGAAGCATGCCGCGGGTATCGTCATTTCCGATGTGCCGCTCGATGAAACGGTGCCGCTCTACGTCGACAAGGAGCGCGAGGAGGGCGGCCTAGCGATCACGCAGTACTCGATGAAGGGTGTCGATGAAAT
>DATGKG010000057.1:0-17062 GCA_035294805.1 Binataceae bacterium (SeqCode)
ACTCGTCAGCAAGGCTGGGAACGGAGGTTGTAACCAATACGCCCACTAATAACAGCAATACGATCGCGATTAGGCCATATAAATCGTTGCTCGGAACTCGGCTACACGACTTTCCAATGCGATTCCTCTGACTAGCTGTTCTCTCGCTCGCCCAACTCTCAAGAGCCATCTTGACCTCCAAAGGTTAAGGTTTCCACGCTTTATCGAATCATTTGAAACCGCGTGCGAAGTACGTCGCGAGGGTCGAAACCAGATCGGATCCGATCGGCGAACGAACGGCATCAGATGATCAACCCGAGTACATATCGCTGCAATATGCCGCCTGCCTCGTCAACTAGCGATCATCTTTGCTTGGTTCAATCCAGTTCGTCGAAACATCCTTCCTCCGACTGCGCGGCAAGCACTTTTCAAATCGGACTGAGGCAATCGCAAGCGGCCGCTTCGGGGCGCGTGATTGCCTCAGTCCGCGAAGATGTCACGTTGTTTAAGCTCCTCACTCTGTTTCCTAACGCATCGCGACAAGGCGGCATCAATCGTCCCGCCATGCGAACGATGCGGTAGAGCGCGAACCGTTGTGCTGAAATGCCTTAGATCAGTGGGTCGGACGAGTGGTTATTCATTCGTGGAATTTTGCGCCGTATGGAAGGGCGGGGATGCGAAGCTCTCTGATCAGTAGTCTTCACTGGGGCTCGTAGCACAGCGCGAGCGACATCCTGTTGCTCTTGCCCGACAGTTAGGAAACCGTCAGCGAACAACTTATCAGAAACCTGATTATCGTCCCGTTCGAGCGCGCTGAGCCGTACGACCATTCGAGATGTGGCGAGATTTTTGTGCGGTGAGAGTGTACCACGGACGTGGAGTGCCGGGGGAGCGAGCATGATGAGAAGGGTGAGCAGGGCGTGTGCTGTCAACCGCCAATTTGAGGAAACCAGAAACCTGATCAAGCCCACTACCAACGCACCTGGAAATATATGTGGACAGTTTGATAGCAGTTTGTCGAGCTCATTGCAATAGTCTTGAGTCGAGCCATTAGTGGAGGTGCGCGGCGCCAGCGGCTCAAGGGGAACCCGCCTACAAGGTGAATGGCGCTGAGTTGGTTGGCGTATTTCCCGACAACACCACGCGCGTATAACCGATTCGACAGCGCATCAGGGCTATATCGAAATCGGCGTCCCGGTCATTCCTGTTGGGAAAATGAGCCGGTGAACACGCCAATCTTGTCGTCAGGAATTGAGCTTGTGAGGATGGATTGCGACGAAGATTTTGGTCCGCCGTCGGGGAGTCGAACTCCGGACCCCGCAGACTAGCCCCACTCTTTCGGAACTGACTGCGCGCGCTGATGTGTGAGCATCTTGGCGCGACGCGCCTGCTCGTCCGCGCTGACTGTCGCGGGATCCTCGCGATACTCGGGCCCAGCGGCCATCGCCTTCTTTACCGCGGGGCGCTCGCCGATGTCGTCGAGCCACTTCTTCACGTTAGGGAATTCTTCGATCTCGAATTGGCGTCCTTTCCAGGTCGCTGCCCACGGATAGCAAATCATGTCCGCGATCGTGTACTGACCTGCTGCAAGATAGCGCTTCTTGTGGAGGCCCAGATTCATCACACCGAAGATGCGATGCACCTCGTTGTCGAAGCGCAGCAGCGCGTATGCCAGGTCGCCGTTCTTCGGATTTCCTGCGGCGCGCCGGAAGTGCCCCTGCTCGCCCATCTTGGGACCCTGGTTCGCCATCTGCCAGTACATCCACTGCAGAACCTCGGCCTTCTGATGCGGCTCCTGCGGAAAAAACTTTCCCGCCTTCTCCGCGAGGTATTCCATGATGGCGCCGGATTCGAAAATCGTGATGGGCGCGCCGCCGCCTTTCGGCTCGGTATCGACAATCGCGGGCATCCGTCCGTTGGGCGAGATTTTCAGGAAGTCGGGCGTGAGCTGATCGCCGCGTCCGATGTTGACTGGCTTGATGGTGTACGGGATCCCCGCTTCCTCGAGCAGGATGGTGATTTTCTTTCCATTGGGAGTGGGCCAGAAGTAAACGTCAATCATGATGTTGCTCCGTTGGGTTGTGCGAACCAGTGAGATCCTCAGGCCATCTGATTTCTTCTACTCGAATCGCGCGTCATCGTCACGCCTTTGCGCTTCTCGATCGATCCATCGAAACCATTGTGACCGAGGCCTTCGGAACATAAAGTCGGTCGGACCATCTTATGCAGAATAAGTTGAAGGCGAAGAGGCCGACCTCAAATTCGCGCGATGACGCTTGAGCGGATCGCACAACTTGCGCGGCTTGCCGGTGGATTTCGAAAATTCCTGCGCACGCCGATCGGCATCGAGGCCGCGGCGGTGGAAATCAAGCGGCGCCTTGAGGATCGCGAAACCAATTTCGTCACCTTGGCGAAGCAACTCATCTACGATGTTCCGTCCAGCCCCTATCGCCGGCTCCTGGTGTGGGCCGGATGCGAGTACTGCGATCTGCGCGCCCGCGTTGCATCGCATGGTTTGGAGAGCACGCTGGAGAAGCTCCGCGATGAAGGGGTCTATCTTTCGCTCGACGAATTCAAGGGCCGCGCGTCCGTCGTTCGCAACGGCTTGCGTTTCGAAACTGAGGAAACTGACTTCGACAATCCGCGCTTGTCGGATGGTCGTCTTATCGGCGAGACCAGCGGCTCGCGTGGCAAGCGCTCACGCGTTAGCTACGACTGGGATTTTATTGCTGAGGAGGCGCGGCACGAAACGCTCTTGTATGCGATCCACGGGGTCCTCGATGCACCGTTCGCCCTTTGGTATCCGGTTCCGCCCGGAAACGCGGGCCTCAACAATCTGCTCAAAAGCCTAAAAGCCGGCCTGACGCCGCAGAAGTGGTATTCGCAATCACCGTGCGGCATCTTCGATATTTCGTTAGAAGCGCGTCTGGCGCTGGAGTTCGTGATTTGGGGCAGTCGCAGCGCCGGCCTCACAGTCGCACGTCCGACTTTCGCAAGTCTGTCGGATCATGAAGATGTCGCGCGCTGGATGGAGTCTACCATCAAGCGCTCCGGACGCGCGGTACTGAGAGCATTCGGAAGCTCGGCGCTGCGAATGACTCAGACCGCGCGCGCGATCGGCGCCGATCTGCGCGGCGGATTTGTCTTCGTCGGCGGCGAGCCGCTAACTGAGCCGCGGCGTAGAGCTTTCGAGGCGGCGGGACTTGAGGTCTATCCGCGCTATGTCAGCGCCGAGAGCGGGATCATCTCGGCGGCTTGCCCGAATCGATCGGTGGCCGACGACATGCACTTCTTCTCGGACCATCTTGCGATGGTCCAGCTCGACCGCGGCGCAGCGTCGCAATCCGAACATCCGAAGACTTTCCTTTTCACCGCGCTCTCGCTCAAGACGGGCAAAATTCTGTTCAACACCGAACTGGGAGACTTCGGCGAGGTAACCACCAAAAGTTGCTCCTGCCGGTTTGGCGAGATCGGCCTCAACGTCCATCTTTCCAACGTGCGCAGCTACGAGAAGTTGACCATCGAAGGCATGACGATTCTGACCGCGGAACTCGACGCCATCATCGGCGCGGCAATGGAACGGGCCGGCGGGCGACCGGATTCGTATCAGTTCCGCGAGGTGCAGGATCCCTCGGGGCTGCATCGCCTGGAGATCGCGGTAAGTCCCGAGGTCTTGCATCTCGATGAAGCAAAATTCATCGAGGAGATCGTCGCGGAGCTTCGGCGCGGCGGCCCGCGCAAGGCGATGGCCGCAGACTTCTGGGGCAAAGGAGACTCCTTCAGCATCGTACGCGAGCAGCCGAAATCGAGCACCGGGCACAAGTTGCCCGCGATGAGCCGATCGCAATAATCCGCCTAGCTACGAACGACCTACACGAACCGCGACATGATCTTCTCGCCCAGCATCCGCATGTAGTGGAACTGGCGATCGAGGCTGCCGCCTTCGGCATTGAGCCATAGTTTGGTCGCGCCCGCCTGCGCGACCTCCTCGATGCGCGCGATCCATGCTTCCGGATTGCCGGCCAAAGCGAAGCGCCGGAGCGCGTAATCCGTCAGGCCCAGTTCATCCATGCGGCGCGGATTGCTGCCCTCGGAGACGACGTGTTCGTATAGCACGTAGCCATCGACGTATTGCTGAAGCTGCGGCTTGAGGTTTTCGGGCACCAGCTTTCCTTCCAGAGTGGAACGCATCGAATGATTCAGAATCGAGGACACCGACGCCTTCACGTTTTTGATCGCGGTATCGTGATCCTCGTGCAATGACGTACGCGTGGTGAACCAAATATCGACCTCGGAGGGCTGCCTCCCCTCCTCACGCGCGCCCGAGCCAATCCTCGCGATGGTGTCAGCGATCACCTCGGGCAGCAGTCCGGTGCCCGCGATGACGCCGTCGCCGATCCTGCCGCCCAGATGCAACATCTTCGGCCCTTCCGCGCATATCGAGATGGGGATGCGGCTGCGAACTGCTCGCGAGGTCCATCGGACGCGCTGCGGTCGCTTCTGGTACGTCGCCTCGCCGGTCGCGATCAGCGCGCGCACGCACTGCACGTAATCCTCGATCCTCGCACGCGACGCGATTTTGTAGCCGATGTTCAGCACCGCGCTGTCACCGCTCGCGATGTCCATGAACGCGCGGCCGTCAGTGATGCTGTCGATGGTCGCGAGGAAGGACGCCATCACCTGCGGCTCGCGCGTGAGCGGATTGGTCGGCCGCAAACCGATGCGGGCGCGCGTCGAGGCCAGCGCCATTTGCGCCGTCCTCACGTATGCGTCGTCGCCGATGAACGCGGAATCGTAGGTGCCAATCGCTTCGGCGCCGTAGTCCTCGGCCATCTTCACCAGGTCGGCGGCGCGCGCGAGTTCTGCGCGCCGTAGGAACAATCCGGGCGCGAGATGGATGCCGAAGGAAACCTTCACTCGACTAGCCTACAATCAGATACCAAGATCCTGCAGGTTGTAATCCTTCAGACTGGAGCGCTTGTCCGGCGTCCATCGATAGAGGTCCTCGTGTTCGGCCAGCGGCTGGTAGCGATAGGGCGTTTCGTGCGGAAACCGCTGCCGGCGCGCATCGATCGCATACATGATGAGCCGCGAGCGCTCGCGGATGCGATCCTCGTCATAAACCGCGACGGGATTGTGGATGCCTCCGCTGGTGACGCCCAGCACCGACCTGCGGCGATGAAAACCGAAGTTGATCGTCACGCGAACATCCTCGCTGGTATTCGCGAAGGATCCGTGAATCGCCTGGCGGCTGGTGATCGCAACGTCGCCGGCCGCGCAGATCATCGGCACCGCATCAGGCAGGCGCTCCGAACCGGCCGCCGCGACCATCGCCTTGATGTCCTTCTTGGCGCCGCGATGCGATCCCGGGACGACCCACAATCCGTTGGCGGCGTTGCATCCATAGAGCTGCGCCATGAAGTTGAACCCGTGAGTTCCCTCGTCCAGCTCGGGACTCTCCCAGTGCGTCCAGCCATCCTGATGCCACGCGACCGAGCCGCCGAGCCCGGCTTGCTTTATCCATACCGCCTCGTTGAACGGAGTGAAGTCGGGACCGTTGACCGCTTCGGCGACTTTCAGCAACTGCGGATGGCCATAGAGACGCAGGCATGCATCGGAGAATTGCAACGAACCGAGTACGAGCTGGACGACCCACTCGGGCGCGCCTTCGGGCGGAGTCGGCTCGGCCATCTTCACCGGATGACGTCCGTGGGCATACGCGGTGCCGCCGATCGGATCGGAGAGCGGTTTTACCCAACTCACGGTTGGGGCCTGGCAATCGGCCCCGAGCGCAGGTCGTCCCTGGCTATCGACGACCGCACCTTTCGTGACCGGCGTGTGCGCGATGATGTCGGCCACGTCGCGCTCGATGTCCTGGAGTTCGTCGTGTTGCAGCAGTCCCTCGAAGACATAGAACCCGCAGCGCTTGTAAGCATCGAGGATCGCGCGATCGAGGTTGCCCTCGGCGTCGAAGCGGATAGGGCCGCGATTGCCGAGCCGCATCGCGCGTTCCTCGCCCTCGCGACGATAGCGCTCCATCGCAGCCTGATCGGGCCCATAATCGACGATGGGTACCTTGATGAGCGGCAGACTTGCCATGCTTAGTCTCTCCTATGGTTCGGAAGCAGGAAGGCGGATGCAGCGCGCCAAAACTCAGCGGGCTTTTCGAGATGCGGGAAATGCCCGCATCGATCGATCACTTGCAGCTGCGCGCCGGGAATCGCCTTCCGATACAACTCGCCGCATTCCATAGGAACAATACGATCTTCGCGGCCCCAAATCAGCATCGTAGGAACGTCGCGCAGGCGCTCGAGCAACGGCGGCAGACTCGGGTCGTGCATGTATGGCTTCCAGCAATAGCGCGTAACCGCTTCGCGATTGATGATGTGCGCCTCGCGAGCTTCCGGCGTGGACTTGGTGCCGAACAGCAAGTCATAGTCGGCGACCTGTTTCGCATCGACGAAGGAAAGCCGGCGCGTCCCTTCGCTGCCGTGAAGAAAAATATCGGTGATCTCGCCTTCGCGAGGGCGCACTCCAGCCGCATCGATCAGGAACAAGCGCGCGACGGTGCTGGGAGACATCACCGCCATCTCGGCGGCCAACCATCCGCCGATGAAATGACCGGCGAGAATTGCTTTCGGTAGTCGCAGCTCCTGGAGTATCCAGAGATAGAAGCGCGAGAGGTCGAGGAATGTTTCGAGCCACGGCGGACGTTCCGATCCGGCGAATCCCGGGTGCGTCGGGACGTAAACCGTGAAGTCGCGCGCGAGTTCCTCATGCAACGGAAGCCATCCGAGGTTGCCCTCGGTGCCGTGCAACCACACCATCGGCGCGCCGGACCCGCCGACGAAATATTCGATGCGGGCGCCACCCACTGTCACGAATTTCCGCTCGTATGCCATTGGATATTCTCGGGTGTTCTATGGCGCTTGCTCGAATGGGCCGGGCAGTCCGAGCTCTTTGCCCATCTCGCGGATCGCGGGCAGCACTTCGTCCTTCATCAGTTGCAGGCATCGCATCGTGTCCTTATGACCGATGGTTCCGTCGTTGCTCCATACGCCGAGGATGCCGGGACGAAATACTTCGAGGCCCTGCCGAATCTTCTTGACGACAGTCTTGGGACTGCCGACTACGATGCGATTGCTTTCCACCACCGCATCCCATCCCGCCGAATCGACGCCGCCATAGAGCGGATCGGGCCGCAGCGCATGCTTGTATTGTTCGAGCAGCCGCTTGGAACCCTCGCGCGAGTTGTAGCCGGCAGG
The DNA here is from genome assembly GCA_035294805.1 of Binataceae bacterium (SeqCode). Classification (GTDB taxonomy): domain Bacteria; phylum Desulfobacterota; class Binatia; order Binatales; family Binataceae; genus DATGKG01. Next base: position 7,245 of record DATGKG010000057.1, read on the forward strand.
CGCCATAAAATCGCCCGGCAGCGGAACCCGTCCGATGCCCGCATTGCCGGTGAGAAAGCCTTTGCCAACTTCGATCGCTTTCTCATCGGTGTCCTGTACGTGAATCCGCCACAGGTATCCGAAGTTCTGCGGACCGGGCTCGTAGCCGCATTCAGCCGCGGCCTTCGCATACAGATCGGTCATCGAGACCGTCACCTGCGGATCGGTTTCGAGATAGATGTACGGATAATGATGGCGCGCGCACCATTCGAGAGTTTCCGGACTGCCAACGCCCGGAATCCAGATCGGCGGATGAGGCTTCTGGAGCGGCGTTTCGAAGGGATTCACGACCCGGAACTGGTAATGCTTGCCCTCCCATCGAAACGGTCCGGGAGTGGTCCAGGTCTTGATGATCAAGTCATGCGCTTCTTCAAACCGCTCGCGGTTATGAACCGGATTGGTATTCGTCGCCCAGCTCTCGATGCCGGTTCCGCGCACGAATCCCGATACCAGCCGGCCGCGCGAAATCATATCGATCTCCGCGAGCTCTTCCGCGAGTCGAATCGGATTCTCGAAAATCGGAAGTGGATTGCCCAACAGCACGATCTTCGGTTTCTTCGTCATCCGCGCGAGGATCGCGGCTTCGAGATTCATCGTCGCGCCCATACAGGTAGGCGTGTTGTGATGCTCATTGAGCATCAGCCCGTCAAATCCGACTTCCTCGGAGAATTCGTATTCGTCGAGATACTGGTTGTAGAGATCGGCGCCGAGCTTGGGATCGAAATGGGTATTGGAAAAAGTCAAACGAACCGAACTGCGAAAGCTATTGCGAACGTCGTCCTCGGTATAGGCGACATACGGCCGCTCGGTGAATCGCATTATGAACATGGTCAGTTCAGTCCGAGGCTGTAGAGCTGGTTCGCCGTATCGAAGACGATTTTCTGCCGCACATTCGCCGGCACGCCTTCGAAGTTCTCGGCGATCGTTTTCACCGAGTTGGGGAACGTCGAATCGGAATGCGGGAAGTCCGACGCCCACATGTAGTTGTCTTCGCCAAAGAATTTCCACGTCGCCGGTCCGAGCGGATCATCCTGGAACGTCGCCCATACGTTGCGCTTCACATACTCGCTTGGTTTGAGCGACAGGCGCGGTCGCGGACTCGCCAATTTCCCATAAACGTGATCGAGCCGTTTGACCCAGTTCGGCATCCATCCGACGTCGTTCTCGGCGGACACGATTTTCAGTTTCGGAAAACGTTCGAACACGCCGCCATATACCAGCCGCGTGATGCATTGCTCGACGACGTGGATGCAATGAATCTGGAGGTCGGCGGGACTCGGCATGAACGGCGTGAGCGACATGCCCGAGACCAGCGGCTTGTGCAGCGAGATGGGCAGGTTCATTTCCGAAGCGGCCCGCCATAGCGGGTCGAAGCTCTCGTCGCTGTATGCGGTCTCGATCGTGTTGCTCGCGAGCACCAGGATACCCTTCAGCCCAATCTTCGCGCATCGCTCGACTTCGGAAACATCGGGCAGCGCGCGCAGCGAGTACAGTCCGATGCCCGCCAGCCGGCTGCGCGAATGCGAGCAGAACTCCGCGAGCCAATCGTTGTAAACACGCATACACGCGACCTGCAGATCGACGTCGGTCATGCTCAAGAGCGCGATGCCGAGGCTCGCGTAAAGCACCTCGGCCGAGACGCCATCGAGGTCCTGATCCTTCAGCCGCTCGGCGGGATCCCAACCGCTCGGCCGCGCAGCTTCGTAGCCGTGGCGCATGTGCTCGCGCAGTTCCTCGCCGCCGCGGCCCGCGGCAAAAGTGGCCGCCACGGTGAGCGGATGAAACCCGGGACCGACGAAAACATAAGGCGCTCCAGACACCGACGCGCCGGAGGTTTCCTTCTTGATCACGCGCGGCGCGTCATCGCGATACTTGCGATCGATGCGCGTGACCCACAAATCACCGGGCTCGGTCATGTGCGAGTCGGCGGAGATGATTCTTGGAGCTGGCATGAAGATGATCTCCCTAAGCGATAGCCTTCCCTGATCGCAGGACTCTGCCGGGCAGCGCGCCCGTATGCTTTCCGCGATCGTATAGCACCTTGCCGTTGACGATAGTGTATTCGATGCCTTGGGCTTGCGTTACGAGCCTGCGTCCTCCGCCAGGAAAATCGGTGCGGACTTCGGGACGCTCCGGCGAGCTGATGCGATCGAAATCGAAAATCGCGAGGTCCGCCGCAAGCCCGGGGCGCAGTTCGCCGCGGTCCCGCATCCCGAAAAATCGCGCGGGCTCCGAGGTGATGCGCTTGACGGCATGCTCGAGCGTCAGCGCCTGCTTTTCGCGTACAAAATTCCCGATGAGATAGGTCGGGTAGCCGGCGTTGCACAGCATGTCCACATGAGCGCCGCCGTCGGAAATCCCGATCATCGTGCGCGGGTCGCTGAACTTCTGCGCCACGCGTTCCTCATTCATGTCGAGGATCGGCATCATGAAGGTGAGGTTCAGATCGTCTTCGATGGAAAGATCGAAGAACACGTCGACGGGGTCAGCATTGCGCTCGCGCGCGACCTCGTTGATGCTCTTCCATTCGAGCGGCTTGAGCGACGGTTTGGTCGCCTCCTTAATCTTCGCGCGATCCCAAATGTCGCGCAGGATCGCGCGGCGCGAGAGCTCGCTGCGGAAGCGGTCGCGGAAATCGGCGCTCGCATAAAATGACTTCTGTGCTTCGACCGATTTGTCGCCGAAGGCCGGCTTGATCGAATTCATGCTGCCGAACAGGAACGGATTGCGCAGGTTGAATTCGATGATGAGCGGACGAGCGGCGACCTGCGGACGGCATCCGCGTTCGAGCAACGGCGCGGCCTTCGTGAGCGTCTCACTCCACGCATTGGGCGCGTCGTCGCGATCGCGCAAGTTGAGCCATGTCACCGGACGCTCACTCTCATGCGAGAGCAGGCTGAGCAGGCCGTATTCCTCGTCGGAAAGACCGCTCGGCTGTTTCGTCAGTGCGATCTCGACGATGCCGTGGCGTTGCTCGCGCAAAACGTGCGAATAGCTGCGGAGCTCATCGTGACTCGCGAGGCGGCATGCGAGCGGTTGTCCTTTGTAACCGACATGCTGCGGCATCACGGTCAGCGAAAATCCGAATGCCCCCGCCGCCATCGTGTCGCGAAGCAGTGCAGATATCTGCGCGGTTTCCGCTTCCGTCGCCGCGCGCGTCATCGCCTCCTCGCCCATCGCCCAATGGCGAAACGGCGAGAGCGCGGCGAGGAAGCCCACGTTGATGCCGAGGCCGCGCCGCTGCGCCGCGTCCATATATTGCGGAAAGGTTTCCCAATCCCACGTGATGCCGCGATTGAGAACGTCGTACGGGATCGCTTCGACGTGTACCAGATTCCACGCCGCCACGTCGCGCTCGGCCGGCTTGCACGGCGCGAGGCCCACCCCACAATTGCCCATCACGACGGTCGTGACGCCATGCCAGGAGGAACAGGTGATGAGCGGATCCCAGCAAATTTGCGCGTCGTAGTGAGTGTGCGGATCGATGAATCCCGGCGCGACCATCAAACCCGAGCCATCGATGACGCGCTCGGCGCTCTCGCGCACCTTGCCAATCTCGACGATTCGCCCTTGCGCGATCGCCACATCTGCCTGATAGCGCGGAGCGCCGGTCCCGTCGATTACCGTGCCGCCGCGAACAATTAAATCCAGCGCCATGGGAGTATGCCTCCAGTTCTTGGCGTAAGACGGATCGGCTCGCGCGTCAAGCTGCGAGTCGCTCAATAACCCGAAAATCCCATGTCCGTGGTCGCCTGCGCGTCCGGATCGGTGCAGACGTTGACCAGCGCGGTCTTACCGCTCGCAATCGCGCGCTCGATCGCGGGCCGGATCGCATCGGGCTGTTCGACAAATTCGCCGTAGCCGCCGAGCGCCTCGACCATTTTGTCATAGCGCTGGAAGCCGAGGTCGCGCCCGACGTTGCCGCCGGTCTTGCGCGAGGTGAAGCCGCCGTTGTTCGACACCACCACCACGATCGGCAGCTTATGCCGAATCGCAGTGTCCATCTCCATGCCGTTCCAGCCGAACGCGCCGTCGCCGCTGAGCACCACCACCGGAAGATCGGGACGCGCAACCTTTGCGCCGATTCCGAAAGGAATGCCGACGCCCATGCACCCGTGCGGGCCGGCATTGAGGCTGCCGCGCGCCTGGTAAACCGGAATCGATTGCCGCGCGAAGTTCAGGATCTCGTGGCCGTCGACCACAAGGATCGTGTCGCGGGAGATGACATCCTTCACTTCATTGCAAAGGCGCAGGGGATGAATCGGCGTGGTGTTCGAGTGCATCAGCGGCGCCGAGCGCTCGAGGTTCGAGCGATGCTTCGCGGCGAGCTGCGAAACCCATTGGCTCTCCTGCTTCGGATTGAATCGCCCTCCCGCTTCCGCGCGCAGTTGCTCCAGCACCAGCCGCGCATCGCCGATGATTCCGATTTCGACCGCGCGATTGTGTCCGATCTCCTTGCCGTCGACATTCACGTTGATGAACTTCGCGTCGGGCGAGAAGCGCGGCGCACGCAGAAACGACAGCATCGAGTTGGCGCGCGCACCAATGACGAGGACCACATCGGCCTCGCGAAACGCGGTCGAGCGCGCCGCCGGAAACGATCGCGGATGATCTTCCGCGATAACTCCGCGTCCTTGTGGCGTGGTGAAAAATGGAATGCCGGTCGCCTCGACGAAATTCTGCAACGCTTGTTCGGCCTGCGACCACAGCACGCCGCTTCCGGTCAGCACCATCGGTTTTTTCGCCGAGGCGAGAAGGTCAACGGCTTTGCGAATCAGCGCGGGATCGCCGGCCGGACGCGCATCGGTGCGCGAGTTGCCCTCGACCCAATGAATCCGCTCCTCCTCGACTTTGCCGGAGAGAATGTCGCCGGGAAGGTCGAGATAGATGGGCCCGCGCTTGCCGTCGAGCGCCTCACGAAACGCGATGCTGATGTATTCGGGAATCCGATAGCCGAGGTCGATCCGGTAGGCGGCCTTGACGATCGGCCGCATCATCGGAACCTGATCCATCTCCTGAAAAGTATCGAGCGTCGTGCCGCGCATCGGCGCCGAACCGCCAATCGCGATCACCGGCGATGCATCGGCCCACGCGTTTCCCAGCCCGGTCATGAGGTTGACTACGCCGGGACCCATCGGCGCGATGCAGATACCGGGCTTGCCGGTCACACGGGAATAGGCATGCGCGGCCATCGCGGCGGCCTGCTCGTGGCGCACGTAGATTCCCTTCATCCCGAGCTCGAGGCATGCGCCGGCGGTGCCGCCAGTCGGTCCGCCCATCATGAAAAAAATCGTATCGACGCCTTCACGCTTGAAGCACTGCGCAATGATCTGTTCGCCGCGTAGAGTTGCCATGGTCGTTCCTCCGCAATTCCGCCAGACCAACAACATGAGGGTGCACCTGTCAAGCGGAATCCTACGGCTAATTTCCTCGCGCAAATTGCAACGTAGCGAAGATGTTTTTTGAAATAGCTTCGCCTTTGCGAATCGGAAACCGCCACTAAGTTGCCGCCTCCATCGTGGCATCCAACTTGCGCTTAGGCTCGGCGGAGGTAAGAGGTATGGACACGTGGGAAAGTTATCTGGCGCCTCTCACTACCTCTTCGCACCACAGCCTTGTCATCGGTCCTATGCGTGACAGTCCCTGGTTCGATAAGCCGGCTCGCTCGTATTACTGCCGTTCGTGTAACTGGTCATTTCTGGTCGGTAAAAACAAAGTTGTAGCTTTCGATGGGAACGGCAGGCCGTCGGTCATCCACAGAAGCAGCGAACAATTCGATTCGTTCTCGGCTGGATATTGTCCGCATCGAGAACTGTCTGCACCGCCCGCTCGGCGCGTGATCTATTTGGTGAATTTCAACTCCGGGAGGAGTCAACATGAACGTCGCGTTATGGCTGCCGGGAACCTTCATTCTTGGCTTAGTCGGCCTCGGCCTTTGCTACGTATTCTTGCTCGGTTGCGAGAAAATCTAGGAGGTGTCGGATGATCTATCTAACTGCCGTAGTAGCGGCGTTACTGTTCGTATACCTGGTTACCGCGACGGTCCGGCCGGAGTGGTTCTAGATCTACAACTCACGGGCAATTAGAGGCCAACATCGATGTTGATCCTACCTATCTCGCTAATTGTTTTCACGACCGTCCTGGCGGTTCCGTTAAGCCGCTACCTTGCGTGGATAATGGACGGCCATTATCACGCGCCGCGGACGCTCAAATGGTTTGAAAACCGGATAAGCAGCGGACCGCAAAATTGGATGCAGTATGCACTCTCGCTGCTGGTCTTCAACATAGTGCTATTCGTATTTGGCTACATCGTCCTGTCGATCCAGCCGTGGGCGCCGCTCAACCCGCGCGGATTGGGAATGCTGGCGCCGACCACGATTTTCAATACCGTCATCTCCTTCATAACCAACACCAACATCCAGCACTATTCGGGGGACGTAGCATTTTCGAATTTCTCCCAGATTTTTTTCTGCGTCACTAACTTCTTCCTTTCGGCCTCGGTGGGATTCTGCGCCTTGGCGGCGATAATTCGCGCCTTCCGCAGCGATCCCGATGTCGGAAACTTCTTCCTCGATATGTGGCGCGTGGTGATGTACACCTTTCTTCCGGTCGCTTTTCTTCTCAGCCTGGTATTCCTCAGCCGCGGAATGCCGATGACCTATCAGGCGGCTTATCAGGTATCCACGCTCGAGCCGGCAGCGATGGGCACCACCGATAAAGGCGAAGCCAAGCAGCAGACCATCGTGACCGGACCGCTCGCGGCCTTCGTGCCTATGAAGATGCTAGGGACCAACGGTGGCGGATTCTTCGGCATGAATTCGGCGCATCCGTTTGAGAACCCCGATGCGGTTACGAACTTCCTTACAACTTTCGCGATGATGCTGTTTCCGTTCTCACTTGTCTTCATGTACGGGCGAATGCTCGGCCGCATGCGTCATTCGATCGTCATCTTTTCGGTCATGATGACTCTTTTCGTCGGCACCATCTTGTGGACGATTTACTTCGATACGATGAAGCCCAATGTGGGCCTCATAGCGCATTCGGAAACGCAGACGTTCAGTATTCCTAGCGCGTCGGCGCCCGGCGGCAAACGCGTTATAACTATACCTCCGGTAGCCGGACTGCCGCTCGATCAACATCTGGGAAATCTTGAAGGGAAAGAGCTGCGGTTTGGAACTTCGGCTGGAGCGACCTTCGCGGCTGCCACCGTGGATGTGACATGCGGCGCGGTTAACTGCGAGCACGATAGTCTGAATCCTATTGCAGGACTGTCACCCTTCGTAGGTATGTGGCTCAACTGCATATACGGCGGCAAGGGCGTCGGGATGATCAACCTGCTGCTCTTCCTGATCGTAGGAATTTTCCTTGCCGGACAGATGGTAGGACGCACGCCCGAGTACCTGGGTAAGAAGATCGGCGCGCGCGAGGTAAAACTCGCTCTCATCGCGCTATTGGTTCATCCGCTGATCATTCTAGGTCCCTCTGGGTTGTTTGCTGCGACTGACTGGGGCACCAAAGCAGAAAGCAATCCCGGAGCTCACGGACTTTCGCAGATCGTGTACCAGTTCTCATCCTCGGCGGCGAACAATGGCTCGGCCTTCGACGGACTCGGAACCAGCTACGGTCTTCTCAGCAACAGCAGTCCTGCGCCCGAGGCGGTTCCGTGGGACATCGCCGGCGGATTAGTAATTATGTTCGGCCGCTATCTGCCAATCCTCGCGCCGCTCGCGATGGCAGGTTTTCTCGGCATGAAGAAGAGCTCGCCGTTCGGCCTTGGAACTTTGCGCGACGACACCTTCACCTTCGGATGTTTGCTCTTCGGCACCATAGTTATCGTCGGCGCGCTGCTGTTCATGCCGGTCGCCGCGCTAGGTCCACTGGCCGACCATCTGGGACCTATTCCATTCGGCGGCTGACACGGCGAGCAAATTAACCGCACAACAGAACTTTGTAACTTATCGGAGAAAGGCAAATGGGAGCAGCTCAAGCCGCACCTATAACTATTCTCGAGCCGGAACATCCGCGTCCACCACGCCGGCTGAAGAGCCGCCGGCTATTCGAAGCAGCACTGGTCCGCGAGGCTCTCAAGGAATCCTTCGCGATGCTTCGCCCGGACATCCAATGGAGCAATCCAGTGATGTTCGTCGTCGAAGTCGGCGCGGTACTGACGTTGTTGTTCATCATACAAGCTATCGTAAGTACATCAGCTTCGCAGGTACCGATCACTTATTTCATCGCGCTGGATTTCTGGCTCTTTCTAACTGTTCTATTCGCGAACTTCGCGACCGCTCTCGCCGAGGCTCGCGGAAAAGCGCAGGCCGAATCCTTGCGCAAGACGCGCAGCGAAACCCCGGCCTATCGTCTAAAGCCCGGCGGGGCAGTCGAGGAAGTTCTATCGACTGAACTCAGGCTGGGCGACAACGTGGTGGTGGCCGCAGGTCAGCTTATTCCTAGTGACGGCGAGATCATCGCGGGAATTGCCTCGGTCGACGAATCGGCGATTACCGGCGAATCCGCGCCCGTGATTCGCGAGTCCGGCGGCGATCGCTCGGGCGTAACCGGCGGCACCCGCGTTATATCGGATCGTATTGTGGTGAAGGTCACGGCCGCGCCAGGCCAATCATTTCTCGATCGGATGATAGCGCTGGTGGAAGGCGCAGTACGTCAGCGCACGCCCAACGAGATCGCACTCTCGCTCGCGCTGTCCGCGCTCACGCTGGCCTTTCTGATCGTTGTCGTTCCGCTATGGCCGATGGCCTACAACGCGGAGCAGTACATGATGGGTTACCTCGGAATCACCGAGCCGCTCAAGAGTCTCGGTACCGATGTTCCGACCCTCGTCGCGCTGCTCGTATGCCTCATTCCAACCACGATTGGCGCGCTGCTTGCCGCTATCGGCATCGCGGGAATGGATCGCGCGCTGCAAGCTAATATCATTGCCAAAAGCGGCAAGGCGGTTGAGACAGCCGGCGACATCGACATTGTCCTGCTCGACAAGACCGGAACTATAACAGTTGGTAATCGTCATGCGACCGAATTCATCGCGGTCGGCACCTATACTGAGAAGAACCTGGCAAAGCTTTCCGCGCTGGCATCGATCGCCGATGAAACTCCGGAAGGAAAGAGCATCGTCGCGCACGCCAAGTCGATGGGGGTAAGCGTCACCGAGATGCTTATTCCTGCCGAGGCTCAATCGATCGCGTTTAGCGCGCAAACCCGCATGAGTGGCATCGATCTACCGGATGGCACAATTATTCGCAAAGGCGCTCCCGATGCGGTCATAGCTTTCGTGCGAGAAAGACAGGGAATCATTCCCGCCACTCTTCAGCAGACTATCGATTCGATCGCCTTTAAAGGCGCAACGCCGCTTGTGGTATCTGAGAATGCGAAGGTCGCAGGCGTCGTCGTCTTGGAAGATATCCTTAAGAGCGGGATGCGCGAGCGCTTCGAACGGCTTCGGAACATGGGCTTGCGGACGGTCATGATTACCGGCGACAACACGCTAACCGCCGCTACTATCGCGAAGCAGGCAGGCGTCGATGATTTCGTTGCGCAAGCTACTCCGGAAACCAAGCTGGCCTACATCCGTAAAGAACAGGCGGACGGCAAGCTGGTAGCAATGATGGGCGACGGCACCAACGACGCGCCGGCGCTGGCTCAAGCTGATGTAGGCCTCGCGATGAATTCTGGCACCCAGGCCGCGAAAGAAGCCGGCAACATGGTGGACCTGGATTCCGATCCGACCAAGCTTATCGAGGTGGTCGAGGTCGGCAAGCAGC
>DATGKG010000058.1:0-4604 GCA_035294805.1 Binataceae bacterium (SeqCode)
AGCCAGTATAGAAACACGCCGCGGATGCCGGTCTTCGCGTAGGGATAACCCACATACAGCCCCCAGCCCCACATCTGCGTGATGAGTCCCCATAGCGTGCGGCGGCCCTTGTGCCGTACGACGGCCTCGTCTTCGCGCCACGCGATCCATTTCGGACTAAGCGCGACGCGAAAGCACAGATCGACGTCCTCCGATTTGGTCGCGTTGAGATCATACATCCCGACGTCGCGGGCGCACTGCCGCCGGATCGATAGATTGTTGTTCGAGAAATGGAAGAAGCCCATCCGGATCGGACGCGCTCCCGCCTGATTGCGGCGGCTGCTATCGGAGAAAAGCGGCAACTCGATGATCATAGTGCGCGGCTAAATCCTCATGACTTGGTGTGGTGAAACGTTCGGTAGTAATTGTCGACCGTCGATCGATGCGGCGCGGGCTGATGATGCACCCATCCGCCCACCACGCCGATATTTTCCGCGCGCAGGAAGCCGCGTTCGACCGCCGCCAGCCATCGCGGTTCGGTGATGCAGTCGTCATCGACAAACGAAATGATTTCATTCGCCGCGCTCTCGATGACCATGTTGCGCGCGGCCGGAATATCCGCGCGCTCCAGAAACTCGCATCGGATCGGCAGACGCTCGCGAAACTGACCCAGCACTTCCTGCGTTCGATCGGTCGATCCGTTATCGACCACCAGCACTTCATCGGGCAGGCGGACCTGATGCGTCAACGACTCAAGCATCTCCGCGAGATCGCCTGCGCGATTGCGCGTGATGACGCCGACCGTGATGCCCAGATGCGCATGCGGGGAATCGACCGCGATAGTCTGCGCGCCCGTCAGCGCCTGATACATGAACTGATGGAGGCAATGATAGATGTTGTTGGCCTCCGTAGTCCCCAGCGACAGATCGCCATACATGTTGCGCTGGTAGCGCTCGAGTTCGTTCAGGAACTGCTCGCACTCCGGATGCTTGCGGCGCAGGTATTCGAATACGTCGCGCGTACGCTGGATCAACGTCCACGCCGGCGCGCATGCGGCCTGAACGCGTAGGATGCGCAGCGCGTTCTCGATCACCTCGCCTTCGTCCTCGCGATAGATGCACGGATGCGGCAGCTTGGCGACCTTGCTGTCGTTGGTTCTATATAGGTTCGCGAGCGCATGAAACATTGTGGTAGCGCCCGCCTGCTGCTCCGCAAGAACATTGGCGGGCATCTCGAAGTCGAGACTGTCGCCGAACGCCGCCGCATAGACATTCGCGAACTGCAGCGGATCCAACGGGATGAGATCCACGAAAGTAGGCTGACGCGAAATGATGAAGAGGAATCCATCGGTTGAGACCAGCGCGTTGAGGTCGGTGGGAGGGCGCTTTCCGATGATTTTGCGCAGCCGCAGAATGCCTTCGTAGGTCGCCTCATGAAGTTCCAGCATCGGAATCGGATCGCCGATCGCGAAGTAGAGCATGCGCGGCCCAAAGCCAATTGGAACTGGCGCGACGCTTTTAATATCGATCAGCTGCTGGTCCACTAAATCGCGCATGAATGCGGGCGCTATAAGATTGGCGGGTAGTTCCGGCCGCCGTTGCTGGGACTCAAATCGCACCTGGCGAATCTTCTGCTTGCCTTCGCGCGCCGCGATCAGATGCATGATTTGCCGGCTGAGCGTGAGCTGCAGCGCGAACATCGTGTTGGGGTCGCTGCGGCGGAAAAATACCCGCGCGTCATCCTCGCGCATGAAGTTCAAGTCCAGCCGCATGCGCATCGAGGCCGCCGCCTCCGGGAGATCGATCAACTCGGTGAGCGCGATCAGCTTCGCGAAGATGCGCTTCCAGAAAATCTCGCGCTCCACGTGACGCGGATCGGCGACCAGCGAGAATCGCAGCAGCGTATTGATTTCGCCGAGAACCTCGCTACTGGTGATCGCTCCGCTCACGATGCCGCTCGGCAGTTCGCCATATAGCTTCACCAGCTTTCCCTGCTTATATCGGATGCGAAACGATTCCGGCGCCGGAAAGCCTGCTGCGATGTCCGAAAGATAGATCAGGTTGGCTTCTTTCTCCGGCCAGCGCCCGAGGAATTTGAAGATCGATTGCTCGCGTTCATAGAGATGCGCGATCTCGCGCGCGGAAGCATCGGCGCGCGTCACCTTCTCATTCAGCACGATGATCAGATCGACGTCCGACAAGCCGTAGGTAGCCCGATTCTCGAAATAGGAGCCGCTGCCGAGGATGCAGCACACGGCGGGATGGCTCGCGACCGCGGCAACCACGCGCCACATGCCGAGATCATAGATGCGGCCGAAAACGCTCTTGAGCGGGGTGCGACCGAGAAGGAGAACGATCGCCTGCAACAACCAGGTCACGCGAGAATATCTACCTCCGCCGATGGGACGCCAATCCAGTTCCGGCGCCATCGGGCGGCACTCAAGGCCACAAATTTTTTCACCGCCCCTGCTTATAGCGCAGCCCGCGATGACGACGCGAGGGCTTGCGATTGTAGCGCGCCGCGTTATTGTTGGCCTCGGCTACGCGGCTCATCGCCTCATTTCGAACCGCGCCATGGAGGACACTTCATGTCGGGACATCTCAGTTCCAAAGAGATTCGCAAGCGCATCGGCCATCCGGTCATCGACGCCGACGGCCATTGGCTCGAGTTCGGCCCTTCGATCAATGACTACCTCAAGGAGGTCGCCGGTGAGGGCGCGGTCAATTCATTTCGCCGCCGCGGTGGCTATGTCGTGAAGTCGCTCGCGATGACGCCCGAGGAGCGCGCACAGTCGCGTCGCGCGCAGGAGGCATTCTGGGGCGTGCCCGCGAAGAACACGCTCGATCGCGCGACCGCGATGTTGCCGCGCCTCTTGTATGATCGCCTCGACGAGTTCGGCTTCGATTTCACCGTGCTGTATCCAACCGCCGGCCTCGCGATCGGTTACATCCCGGAGGACGAGATTCGTCGCGCGAGTTGCCGCGCGTTCAACATGTACATCGCGCATCAGTTCGGCGAGTTCAGCGATCGCATGACGCCCGCGGCCGCCATCCCGATGCATACGCCGCAGGAGGCGATCGACGAGCTGGAGTACGTCGTCAAGGAACTTGGGCTCAAGGTCATCGTGATGACGAGTATGGTGCCGCGCCCGATTCCCGCGCTCGATCAGAATTCGGGCCAGAATCCCGAGATGCGCCGCTTCGGAACCTGGTCGGATGTGTTCGGCATCGACAGTCCGCACAACTATGACGCCGTATGGGCCAAGTGCGTCGAGCTCGGCGTAATGCCGACCTTCCACGCGGGCACGCGTGGCGCCGGCTATCGCACCTCGCCGACCAACTTCGTCTATAACCACATCGGGCACTTCGCCGTCGCGGGTGAAGCGGTCGCCAAAGGGCTGTTCCTCGGCGGCGTGACGCGGCGTTTCCCGACGTTGAAGTTTGCCTTCCTCGAAGGCGGCGTCGGATGGGCATGCGGTCTCTACTCGGATCTCATTGGGCATTGGAAGAAGCGCAACCGCCGCGCGCTGGAGGAGGTCAATCCCGCCAACCTCGATCGCACGCTGATGCGTGAACTGTTCGAGCGCTTCGGCGGCAAGCAGCTTGCCTCGCAACTCGACGCGAGCGCGATCTTCGACGGTCTGGGCGCGACCGGTACCGGCAACGTCAAGGACCTCGACGACTTTTCGGCGTGCGGCATCGAGCGCGCGGAAGATATCCGCGACCTGTTCACCCGCAACTTCTATTTCGGATGCGAGGCCGACGATCCGATCAATGCGTGGGCCTTCAACGCGCAGGTCAATCCTTATAAGGCGCGCATCAAGACGCTGCTCGGCTCCGACATCGGCCACTTCGATGTGGTCAATATGAACGAGGTGTTAGAAGAGGCCTACGAGCTGGTCGAGGACGGACTTATAACTGAAGCAGACTTCCGCGAGTTCACCTTCACCAATCCTTTGCGCTTCTGGGGTGAAGGGCGGGCGGACTTCTTCAAAGGCACCGTGCTCGAGAGTGAGGCCGCGCGAGCACTGCGCGAGACAGAACCATCTCAGCCGGCGGCATAAGACGAAGCTGCGTTGAGTTCCTGGAAGAGTTCGCTCGCCGCATACGCCGACTGGCGGGTGATGCTGATCCTGCCACTCGGCATCGCGAGCGGCCTCCCGCTACTGCTGACCTTCTCGACACTATCGGCATGGCTGGCTACTGCCGGGGTTAGTCGCTCAGCGATCGGTGCATTCGCGCTGGTCGGAACGCCTTACGCCTTCAAGTTCCTATGGTCACCACTCATCGACAGGATTCCGCCACCGATACCTATCGGAAGACGGCGCGGATGGGGCGTGGCCATCCAGCTAGGACTCATCGCGGCAATCATAGGTCTGGGATGCTGCGATCCTAAGCGAGACCTACACCTGGTCGGTGCGCTGGCAATTCTGGTCGCGTTTCTATCCGCCAGCCAGGACATCGTGATCGATGCGTATCGGGTGGAAATTCTTTCCGAGGAACAACAAGGTCCCGGCGCGGGAATGATCCAGACCGGCTATCGCATCGGGATGCTGCTTGCGGGCGCCGGCGCACTGATGATCGCCGGAAGCTTCGGGTGGTTCGCCGCATACGCAATCATGGCCG
>DATGKG010000059.1:0-5737 GCA_035294805.1 Binataceae bacterium (SeqCode)
TGCGCAGTTCATCGCGAAACCGTGCGTCCTCGACGCCATTCTAAACAGACCGCCCGACGCACGCTATCGGCATATCACGGCCTCTACCAGGGAAAACCGCCTCCATTAGGGAAGCAGTCGCATCAGCAATAGCATCGGCCAGCCGAGATATTTCATCGCGCGAGGAAACTCGCGCGCCAGTTCGGCGTCCACAACGTGCTCGCTCATATCATCGATGCGCAGGCCTGCTGCCGTCGCCGCGTTGACATAGTCGCTCACCTGGTTGGGCGCGCTGCGCGGCCGTACCGTCGCGCCGGTTAAGGGATCGTGAAACTGCGCCTGCACCTCGCGCAGCATCATCGCCGGATGCATGACGGAAATCGCGATGACGCCGTCGACCTTGCAAATGCGTTTCAGCTCGCGAAACAGACTGGCGACATCATGGATATGATCGAGGACGAGGCAGCAGATCACGCGATCAAAGCTGCGATCGCGCGTCGGAAGCGTCCTGGAAATGTCGGCGGCGGCGAACGCGACCTCAGACGCGTCGAACTTCTCGCGCGCCCTGCGGATCATGCCGGCGGAGAAATCGATCGCGATAACGCGCGCGCCCGACGCAGCCAGCCGCGCCGCATGCCGACCGGTGCCGCATCCGATGTCAGCGATCCGCAGTCCGCGTACCTCACCAAGGATTTCGGGAAAATGTTTCTCCTCCAGCGCGATCAACGGGTTGCCGTCGAGGTCGTAGATTTCCGACCAGCGATCGTAACCCTCGCGAGTATCGATGATCTCGATGCGCGGAGTTTTCGTCACTGTACTTCAGCGGGCAGGCCGGTCATCTGCGCGCTCACGTCCCACAGCCGTCGCGCGATGTTCGCGTCATGCGATTCGGCCGATGAGCGCGCTTCCTTCGAATCGATGAAGTATTTTCCCGTAACGCCTTCGAGCTGCGGTGACGACGCGAGGTAGACCTGCGTGCGCGCGCCGCTCTCGGGAGATTTCATGAAGGTGCCGGCCAGCTTCCACGCCGCCGACACGATCCCGCGGTTGTTGCTCGCCAAGTTGGTCGCGACCGCACCCGGATGCACGGCGTTCACCGTCACTCCGGTCCCCGCGAGACGCCGCGCGAGTTCGTAGGTGAAAAGAATGTTCGCAAGTTTCGATTGCCCGTAGGAGCTCATGCCGCCGAAAGAGCGCTCGCCGCCAAGGTCGTCGAACTTGATCGTAGCGCGCTGATGCAGATCGGACGAGATGTTGATGATCCGGGCGGGCGCGCTCTCCTTGATCCGGTCCAGCAGCAGCACGGTCAGCATGAAATAGGCGAGATGGTTGACCGCGAAAACCTCTTCGAGGCCGTCGCTCGTAGTCCGGCGTTTCATGTTGAAGATGCCGGCGTTGTTCATCAGCACGTGGAGCGGCTTTTTGGTCGCGAGGAAATCGGCCGCAAGCTGGCGAATCTGCGGCTGCGATTCAAGGTCGGCGATCATCAGGTCGGCAGCAGGGTTGCCGGCCCGCTGAATCTGGCGCACCAGATCTTCGCCGCGCGCGCGATTGCGGCATACCAACACCAGCCTCGCGCCCATCTTGCCCAGCTCGATCGCGCTCGCTCGCCCGATGCCAGAGGTTGCGCCGGTGATCATGCAGGTCTTGCCGCGAATCCATTCGCCGTTGCTCGCCATCGTCGCTGACTCCTATCCGAACAGTCGGTGCGTCGCGATTGCCGCACCCTCGGACAGCGCGCGCAGTTTTTCCCACACCAACTCTTCCGCCACCATGCCAAATCCTGCGCTGGTGTCGAAGCCACAATCGGTTCCGGCCATAATGCGGCGGGGATCGCCGACCGCGTGGGCCGCGCGCTC
The DNA here is from genome assembly GCA_035294805.1 of Binataceae bacterium (SeqCode). Taxonomy (GTDB): domain Bacteria; phylum Desulfobacterota; class Binatia; order Binatales; family Binataceae; genus DATGKG01. The sequence goes on from DATGKG010000059.1 coordinate 1,839, forward strand.
GATGCGATCGGCAACCACCTCCGGATGCTCGACGTAGTTCGTAGTCGAATCGATCGCACCGACAATCAGCTTCATGCTCTCCGGCAGCGGATGGCTTTTGAGCGAACGATACTCGTGCTCGTGGCGCGGATTCGCCATCGAGAGCAGCAGCGCGCTGACCTCGGCCCGGTAGAGATGCTCGGCGATTTCATCGAGCGCGACGTCATCGGTATGCGGACCTTCGTAGTTACCCCAGCACACGTGGAGACGAACTTTTTCCTTCGGCAATCCGTCGATCGCACGATTGATCGCGGTGATGACCTCGTCGACAAAAATCAGGAACTCCTTGAGCGGCTTACCGGCGAAGCTGGTGTGACGCTCCATCGCGAGATCGGGCGCGTCGATTTGGAGGACGAAGCCGGAATTAACGATGGTTTCGTATTCGGTCCGCAGCGCGGTCCCGAGCGCGGCTATGTAGTCGGCCAGACTCGCATAGTGGGCATTGAGCATTGCCGCCGCGATGATTCCCGGCGAGGCCGAGGTCATGAACGGTTCGACGAAGCGCGACTTCTGCGCGTCGAGCGCACGGCGAAAATCCGCGCATTCCTTCTTCACCGCGTCGAGACCGATGTAGCGAACCTCGCCGGTGGCTTGCGGCGCATGCAGCAAATCCACATTGGCCCGCGTGCGGTCGCGCAGCAGCTCGAAGTAGCTCGGGTAGCGCCGGAGATCGCTCATCACCGGACGCTGACTCTTGCCCGAAAATCCCGTCATCCGATGCTGCACGTAGGTGAAGAAGCTCTCGCGCGCTTGCTCGCCGTTGTTGCCGATGTCGATACCGCATTCGAGCTGCCGCGCGATCACGCGTGCGGTCGACTCGGCGGTCATCTGCTCCAGTAGACCCTCGTCCACCGGCTCATGGCGGCTTTTGCGCCCGAGCATCTCAGCGAGCCGCTTGGACCGCGGGAGGCTTCCAGCGTGCGTGGTGAGAATTTGATTTTCCGCGTTCGGCATGATGGCACCCGCCCGAGATCAGCACGAACACGGAAGGAATTCCAATCGCCGAATGCGGCCGGGCCGCCTTCGGAAACCGCCCTGCCCCTTCCTAAAGGGAAGGGGTTGGGGTTAGGCCCCCTATGGTTTGAAGCGTATCCGGTTCAGCGCCTCGATTAGCTCGCGGCGCTCGGTATACCGGCTCAGCATGAAAACAGTTTGCAACTTCGAAACCTCTTCGGGAGTAACCCGGAGCGTCGCGAGGGTCTGCTTATCGTTGCAGAATTGTTGCCATATCTTGCGGCGGTCCACCGGCTTAGACGGGTCAACGTAATTGCTACTCCGAAACAGGCTCATAATAAGCAGCCTCCTTCAAAGGGTGTCAGGTGGACAGGCCGCTGAAACCGATTCAGCGACCTGTCCAGCTCCACCGGTAGGGGCACGTGTTAAAACTACCGTCAGAGCGCCTCTACTATGAGTATAGAAAACTATACTGCGAGGCAAGGGCCACTATGACGCAGCCTGTATGCTTAGCCGCATCCTGTTGGCAGCCGGGCTGGTGGAATTTTGCCGATCCGGGACCGGAGATACGGCGGGTTGGCATAAGCCGGAACCCAATATAGAATAGATATCTCAACTAGCGGAGAAAACGATGGATCTTTTTGCGCCCTCTCATTTGCTGGTCCTGCTGGTGATCGTGCTGGTCATCTTCGGGCCGAGTAAGCTCGGCGATGTGGGCGGGGCTATGGGCAAGGCGATCAAGGATTTCAAGAAGGCGATGAACGACGAGCCCGAAGAGAAACCCGTCGTCAAGGCCGAAGACACCAAGCCCCTCGACAACAAAGTTTCCTGAACAACGACTGGGTCAGTCGCCGAAATAGCGTGGCATCAATGCGGTCGAAGCTGATTCTTGACCGCGACCACGCCCTCGATGTCCGCAGCATCCTGCGCCGCAGCCCTGACTTCATCGCTAGTCGCGACCACGCCGCTTAGCGTCACGGTGCCGTGGTCGGCATCGACTTCGATCGGATAACCGTTCGAAATGCCATCTTTGGCGAGAGCGCTTTTCACTTCCATGATCAGCAAGTCGTCCTGCGCGCGCTCGGCATCATTCGCATAATGATGATGGCCGACGAGCGAAGAGCGGTCCTTGTCCAAAGATACGTCCGAATGCCTGACCGTCTGAGGTTGTGCTTTCGACGGCGCAGGTTGCGGCGGAGAAGGTTCCACGTTCGGAACAACTTCGGTATTTAAATCTCCGGCTCGACTGTCGAGTGCGCTGACGCAGGTGCCAAGACCTACTAAAAGCACCAGAGCGGTGATTCTTCGCAATGACATCAATATCCCCAAAACGAAGTGAAGAGCGGCGGAAGGATGCGAAATCCTTCCACCTTTTTAGTCGAGTCTAGTAACCCGAGTCGTAGGTCTTCTTGTAGGTCGTGGTGGTCGTCTGACTTACGGGAGGCGGCGCCGGCGTCACAGTGGTGGTTTCGCTGTGATAGCTCGAGGTCCGCTGCTGCGACGTATCTGGGCCGCTGCTGCCCACCGCGTCGTTGACCGAGCGCTGCGTCGTAGTCTGTTCGGTCATGACTGGTGCCGGCGCCGGTGTCACTGTGGTGGTCTTCTCGGTTACGGTTTGCGATGGCACGACGACCGGCGCAGGTTGCACGATCACCTGCTGCGGCGGCGGTTGCACTTCTTCATGCGAGCTGCATCCGGCCAACGCAAGAAGTCCTGCCATACTGATGGCACTTAGGGTTAATCCTCGCGTGAATGATTTCATGTTAGCACTCCTTGTTGATGTTGGTGACGAGCACGCGCGAGTGGGCGCTTATTCGGTTAGACGTATCTAATTTAACTTCATTCATCATGAATCGATTCACCGGCAGGCTTGCCTCGCCGCGGGCGGCCTAATAAGAAGCGCGTAACGTGAAAATGATGCGCTACCTTTTGTGGATTTCGGTCGCCGCGGCCGGAGTGATCGGGCTGGGCGCGATCGCATTTGCGCGCGGTGAGCAGCCCAGTGTCTTGTGGTTCATCATTGCCGCGGTATCCGTGTATGCGCTCGGTTATCGCTTCTATTCCGCTTTTATCGCAGCGAAGATTCTCGAGCTCGACGATTCGCATCCGACGCCCGCAATTCGACTCGACAACGGCCGCGACTACGTTCCGACCGCGCGCTGGATAACCTTCGGCCATCATTTCGCCGCGATCGCCGGACCGGGTCCGCTGGTCGGTCCAGTACTGGCGGCGCAGTTCGGGTACCTGCCATCGACCATCTGGATCATCGTCGGCGCGGTACTCGGCGGATGCGTGCAGGATTTTGTCATCCTCGGCTATTCGCTCAAGCGCGACGGGCGCTCGCTCGGCCAGATGGCCTCGGAGGAGATCGGCCCGGTCGCAGGATTCACCGCATTGGTCGGCGTGCTGATGATCATGGTGATCCTCATCGCGGTGCTCGGCCTGGTGGTCGTCAACGCGATGAAGCACAGCATCTGGGCTACCTCGACGGTCGCGGCGACGGTTCCGATAGCGATGCTGGTCGGCATCTATATGACGCATCTGCGGCCGGGCCGTCTCATCGAAGGATCGATGCTTGGGGTCGGGCTGATCCTGCTCGCCGTATGGGGCGGGCACTTCGTCAAGGGCTTTAGCTTCGGCAGCTATTTCTTTATGGACGCACCGCATCTGGCGATCTGGATCATCTTGTACGGCTTCCTCGCCTCGGTGCTGCCGATATGGCTCCTGCTGGCGCCACGCGACTATCTTTCCGCGTTCATCAAGATCGGAACCATTGTTGCGCTCGCGACGGGAATCGTCGCGCTGCATCCGCATGCCCAGATGCCGGCACTTACGCAATTCGTGGACGGCAGCGGCCCGGTATTCGGCGGCAAGGTTTTCCCATTCGCATTCATCACTGTCGCGTG
>DATGKG010000060.1:0-6855 GCA_035294805.1 Binataceae bacterium (SeqCode)
TGAAAGGCATGGCGGCCGGCAGCCTGACCTCGTCGACCGGCAAGAAGGGCAAGGGCCGTGGTCGCGGTCCGATTGCCGCTTCGAACGGACGCCGCCTGGTCGACAATATGCTCGATGTCGAGCAGCCGATCATCGGCGCGATCAACGGCGACGCGGTGGGCCTCGGCGCCACGCTTGCGCTGCTATGCGATATCACGGTGGTTTCCGAAAAGGCGCGCTTCGCCGACACCCACGTCAAAGTGGGAATCGTCGCGGGCGACGGCGGTGCGGTGATCTGGCCGCTACTCATCGGGCCGCATCGCGCGAAAGAATTTTTGATGCGCGGCAACTTCATCAACGGGGCCGAGGCCGGCCGCATCGGCATGGTGAACTACGCGGTCGCGCCCGAAGAGGTCATGCCGAAGGCGCGCGAGCTGGCGCAGGAACTCGCCGACGGACCGACCTGGGCCATCAGATGGAGCAAGCTGTCAGTCAACAAATGGCTCAAGCAGCAATCCAACCTGATCATGGATGCATCGCTCGCCTACGAAATGATGTCCTTCAACCATCCGCATCAAAAAGAAGCGGTGAAGGCCTTTATCGAAAAGCGCAAGCCTAACTTCGTCGACATGAAAGAGTAGCGCGATGGCGAAACGAAATCCGATTCGCGTGCATCTCATCGCGGGAGGTTATCCTCCCGGCTCGTTCGCCGGTCACGATATGGATTACGTGCGGCTGCGGCTGCTCGGCATGCTGCAAGAGAATTCGCAACTGCTGACGACGACGGCGAACGATTACGGCGACATCGCGAAGTGGCTGCCCGGCAGCAGCTTTCTCGTCACCTATGTCGCGGGTCCGTATCCGACCGACGAGCAGAACGACTTCATTCGCAAATGGATCGAGGACGGCGGGCGATGGCTCGCGCTCCACGGTACCAGCGGCGGCAAGGCGGTACCGGTCGGCGAAAATCGCTACGTCCGCAAGATGGTCAAGGGTAAGTATCACGAGACGCTCGGCGCGTTCTTCCTGAATCATCCGCCGGTGAGGAAGTTTCGCGTCGATGTAACAGATCGGGCGCACCATCTTACTGATGGCTTGCCCGCGTCATTCGAGGTGATGGACGAACTCTACCTCATCGAGGTGCAGGACCTCGCGCGATGTAGCGTGCTGCTCACGACGGACCTGGCGAAGGATCCATCGCCGCCAGGATTCGGTTTCGTCTACGATCGCGATACCTCGGTGCTGCCCGATGGCAAGACTCGCGTGCTCGGGTACACACGCGACATCGGCAAGGGAGGCGTTACCTACATCGCGCTCGGCCATTGCCATTCGCCGCTGAGCAACGTGCAGCCCTTCGTTGATGCGAGCGTGGAGGCCTCGGGCACGACGCCTAAAACATTTCGAGGATCGTGGGAAACGCGCGAATTCGAAACTCTGCTGCGTAACGCGATGAAGTGGGGCGTCGAAGGGGCGATCGTCTGATGAAGGAATCAACGCAGCGTTTGCGCTAAAATATCCGCGATGAAAGCGACGGTGAAAAAAACCATCTCCTTGCCGCGTGAACTCGCGCGCGAGGTTGAGGAGACGGCGCGGTCCGAGGGAAAAACTATCAGCGCGGTGATTGAGGATGCCCTGCGGAAAAAGAGAACGGCGTCCCTCAAGGCGGATTTGAAAGCGCTACAGGCCTACGGAAGCCGCAAAGCCAAAGAAAAAGGAATCTTCACCGAGACTGATCTACGCCGTTACCTCGCGAAGTGAGAGTCGTCTTCGACACCAATATTTTCATCTCGGCATTTCTGGTTCCGGGACGGCAAGCGGACAAGGCGCTCGATAGAATAGTTTCAGGTCTCGATCGACTTGTGATTTCGAAGGCGATCATCGACGAGGCCTTGACGGTACTCGAACACAAGTTTGGGTGGAGCAGCGAGCGACTCGGCCAAGCCGCGACGCTGCTCGTGAAGCTCGGCGAGATCATCGCGACCAAGCAGCGGCTTCAATTGCTAAGAGACGATCCCGACAACCGCATCCTCGAATGCGCGGTCGCGGGCCGCGCGGACCTTATCGTCACTGGCGATCGCGAGATGCTGGATCTGAAACAGTTTGAGGGAATTCGAATCGTGTCGCTGAGGTCCTATCTCGATTTGAAATAGAAACGGGATGTCCTTGCGAGGACATCCCGTTGTGCTTCGATGCCTGTTACTTCGCCGTCTTCTCGATGCCCGAGTCGGCGGCGGCTTTTTGCGCAGGAGCCACGCTGAACGGGCTCGCCTGCGTCATCTTCGCGAATGCCTCCACGGCCTTCGCGTCGGAGCTAATCGCTTTCATGATGGCGCCGGTCGCCGCGCCCATAAACTTTTCCTTGTTCGCGCTGACGCGTGCCGCGCTTTCATCGATTGAAGCGAGCGTGCCATTGAAATGCGGCATCACGAAGCGCGCGAGCATCTCGTAGCTGCGCCACATCGCCTCGCGCGGCGCCCAGTCGTGTGCGAATGAGAGCACAGTGCCGAAGCCGCCCGCGAGTTCCTGCAACTTGGTCAGCTTTTCGACCGCGTCCGCAGGCGTGCCGAAGATACCGCCGCCCATGTCGCTCATGAACTTCGCGGCTTCGTAGCCGTCATCGAAAATTTTGCCGTCCGGACGCCCGAGGATGCCGACCACGTACTCATTGTTCCAGCGCTTGAGGCCGTCGGCGACTTCGCGCAGCGCTTGCTCCTTCGAATCCGCCAGATGGAACGGCATCACAATGCGCCAGTTTTCACGCGCGACGCGCTTGCCATGCTCCTTAGCCGAGGTCTCCGCGAACGACCATTGCGTCTTCAGCGCGCTGAGGCCCTCGGGCAAATACGAACCCACCGACAGCACGCCGACGCCATGCTTGCCCGCGCATTTCATTCCCGCCGGCGAGATCATCGACGCGACCGCCATCGGCAGTTCGCGCTGGATGGGGCGCAGATGCAGCGCCGCGTCGCGCAGCCGATACCATGAGCCATCGACGGTGATGGGCTCGCGCTCGGTCAGCAGCCGGATGATGACGCCGAGACCCTCGTCCATCTGATCGCGCTGAGTCATCGGATCGATGCCGAGCATGAATGCGTCGGAGGGTAGGGCGCCCGGGCCGACGCCAAGCATCGCGCGCCCGCGGCTCAGGTGATCGAGCATCACAATGCGCTGGGCGACGGTGAACGGATGATGATACGGAATCGAGACGACGCCGGTGCCGAGCTTGATGCGATGGGTGACCATCGCGGTCGCGGACAGCATCATCTCGGGCGATGCGATGGTTTCCCATCCTCCCGAATGATGCTCGCCAACCCAGAACTCATCGTAGCCGAGGTCATCGAGGAGCGAGGCGAGTTGCAAATCGCGCTGGAGCTGGAGGGTAGGGTTTTCGCCGGTCGGATGATGCGGCGCGAGAAACACGCCAAAGCCCATTCGATTTTCCATGGTGGGTCGCTCCTGATTAGCCGTTCTACCAACTTCTTACTCCAGCCGCATCGCTGGGTTCAAACGACTCACTCCTAAAGACCCTCAAAGCACCCGCTAGACTCATGAACTTCATTGTGGATATTCTCAGGTTGTTCATAGGCTTCTTTAGTATCGCGTACGGATGCGGTGGCAAACCTACGCACCGTCCGTGAATGAAAATCGGTCCTTTCGTCTGGGGGGATGTGGATAAGTTTTCAAAACGCGTAACTGCGTGTGGCTTTGTTCTGGAGAATCCAAAAAGAGGGGAGGAGTTCCATCATGCCAGAAGCGAGTGCTAACAACATGGTCCCGCATCTGATTGTCAATCGTGCCCAGGTGGTGTCCGACGGATGCAGCGCTTGCGGCACTGCATTCGCCGCGAACCATGCAGGCGAGCGCGCGCTCACCGCGCTGATCGGTCAGGACAACAGTACCTATATGTTTTGCGCCAAGTGCGGCGACGCTATCATGGGCCGGGTCCAGGCCGACGGCGTCCGCCAGCGCTACGTATGGGATTGGGCGGTGCCGCTGAAAGGCAGCCCGCTGAATCTGAACGGCAACGGCAAGAAGTAGCCGAATCCGCTAATGGGGCGCTGGCGCTATTTCCGACAGCGACCAGCTCCCCGCCCTCCGAACGTAAGCTGTGATCATCGCGTCCGACGTCGCGTGCGCATATGTCGCACCGCTTGGCCCGCCGCGTCTGTAGACCCGCGTACGCCGCCATCCATACCGGCGATCTAATCATAAGGAAGCGCGCGGGCACCGCTCGAAGTCCGCGAAAATGTGCAACGGTGGATTCTTTCGAGCATACTTCTTCCGCCGCAGTTAATTAAAACTTTCGTCATCAGGCGCGCGATTGCTAGAGTTAAGTGGTTTTCTGGACATCGTTGGATCACTGTGCCTCCGCGATTTGGCGGATCGCGGCACCATGGACGGTACGGGTAAGGTTTTTTGTCGCAAGCGATAGATTCTCATCGAACCATAATCATCGGAGCCGGACCGGCAGGTCTGACCGCCGGCTACGAACTCACGCGTCATGGCCATCCGGCCGAGGTTCTCGAGGCCGATCCGCAGTATCTCGGCGGCCTGGCGCGAACGGTCGAATATCACGGGTTTCGTTTCGACATCGGGGGTCATCGCTTCTTCTCCAAAAGCCCGGAGATCGAGGCGTTATGGTCGGAACTGCTTGGACCGCGAATGCGCGAATGCGCGCGGCTCTCGCGAGTTTACTACGGTGGCCGATTCTTCAAGTATCCGCTCGAACCGCTCGATGCGTTGCGCAACCTGGGTATGGTCGAGGCGCTGCGATGTCTCATCAGTTATGTTCGCGTTCAGCGCCAACCTCCTGTCCATATCCGCAGCTTCGAAGATTGGGTGGTGAGCGCTTTCGGACGCAGGCTCTACGAAATATTTTTCAAGACTTACACCGAGAAGGTATGGGGCATTCCGTGCGATCAGATCAGCGCCGACTGGGCCGCGCAGCGAATTCGCGGACTGTCGTTCGTCTCCGTTATGCGCAGCCTCTTTCGCGTCCCCACCGCCAATGGCCAGGTGGTCAAGACGCTGGTTGATCGCTTCCGGTATCCGGCGCTCGGTCCGGGTGAGATGTGGCAGAAGGCGGCCGGTTTGATCGAGTCAGCCGGCGGCAGCGTGCGGATGGGCCACGCGGTGCGCGCGATCCATCGCAGCGACGGACGTATCGTCGCCGTGACCTCGCAAAATGGCGCAGGCGCCGAGACTCATCGCGCGGAAAGTTTCGTTTCCACGATGCCGCTGGCGGAGCTGGTCGCCGCATTTGATCCTCCGCCTCCCGAGGCAGTGCTGGCGAGTGCGCGCGCCCTGCGCTATCGCGATTTCATCACGGTCGCGCTCGTCATCGATCAAGCGCAACTGTTTCCGGACAACTGGATTTATATCCACGATCCCGGCGTGCGCGTCGGACGCATCCAGAACTTCAAGAATTGGAGCGCGGAAATGGTCCCCGATCCGCGCGTCACCGTTTTGGGGCTGGAATATTTCTGCACCGAAAACGATTCGATGTGGTCGTCGTCCGATGAGCAGCTGATCCGCATCGCCACCGACGAGCTTGCGACGTTGGGGCTGGCCGACAAGAGCAAAATCGTCGATGGCGCGGTGGTCCGTCAGGCCAAGGCCTACCCGCTGTACGATCACGACTATCGCGACAACGTGGCGAAAGTACGCGACTTCCTCGCCGTTGAAGCTCCCAATCTGCAGGTCGCCGGGCGCAACGGGATGCATAAGTATGACAACCAGGATCACGCGATGATGACCGGCTTGATGGCCGCGCGGAACATCCTCGGCGGTTCGTACGATCTATGGCGCGTCAACTCCGATGCCGAATATCTCGAGAGCGAAGACAGCGTCACCGATAGCGCCCGCGCGATCCCCAATCCCATCGACGATCCGGGCGAGGTATGGGGACTTCCCGCGCTCGATGCGATCTCGACCCGCTCCGGTTATGTCGGCGCCGCAGGCATTCCGCTGATTTTCGACCTCGTCGTGTACCAGGTGCTGATTTATTACTTTCACGTCTGGTACGCGCTCGCCTTCGCCATCAGCGCGATGGTTGGGGCCGCGGTTCAGCATACCGAGCGCAAGGATCTGCGAACCTTGTCATGGCCGCGGCGCGCTTTGTTCGTGCTGGCCGACGGCGCCGATTGTTACCTGATCAATATCGGCCTCATCATGCTGATCGTTTCGTTTCTCCATCGCCACGCCACTGTCGGGCGCGCGCTGGCCGCGGGAGTGATCACGCTGCTGGCATTCGTGCGCCAGAATCTGATCGCGATGCAGCGCCGTCATCTGCTGGTCGCCGCCGAGCAAAAGGTCCTGCGCTAGGCATCCGATGCCGCCCGCGACGCCGCGCCTGAGCGTGATCATCGCAGCGCGAAACGCATCCGCGACACTCGCGCGATGCCTCGACGCGGTTATCGCTCAGGCGGGCGACGATATCGACGTGATCGTGGTCGATGATTGTTCCACCGACGACACCCGCGCGATCGCGTCGCGATATCCGGTGCATCTGATTGCGCTGGCGCAGCATGCGGGCGTGTCGGCGGGGCGCAATCGCGGCGCCGAAGCATCGCATGGCGAGGTGTTGTTCTTTCTCGACGCCGATGTGGTCCTCGCGCCCGGCGGAATCCAGCGCGTCCTCGCGACGATGTCAGAGCCGGAAGTTGGCGCGCTAATCGGCTCCTACGATTCGGCGCCCGACGATCAATCCGTCGTCAGCCGCTTCAAGAATCTCGCGCATCACTATTTCCATCAGCATTCGAATCGCGAGGCGACGACCTTTTGGGGCGCATGCGGTGCGATCCGGCGCGAAGAGTTTTTTGCGGCAAAGGGATTCGACGAAAAGCGCTACCAACTGCCCTCGATCGAGGATGTCGA
>DATGKG010000061.1:0-12564 GCA_035294805.1 Binataceae bacterium (SeqCode)
TCTGAAGGGCATCCACTTCGCGATGGACTTCCTGCCACTGCAGAACAAGCGCAACCAGGGCGACCATATTCCCGAGGACGTTTTCATCACGGCGAAGGGCAAGCGTGTGGTGATCCTCGGGGGCGGCGACACCGGCTCGGATTGCCTCGGAACTTCGAATCGTCAGGGCGCCATCAGCGTGCATCAGTACGAGTTGCTGCCGATGCCGCCCGAGAGCCGCACGGCGGAAATGCCGTGGCCGGACTGGCCGATGATCCTGCGCACCTCGACCTCGCACGAGGAGGGCGTCAACCGCGACTGGAGCATCAACACGAAAAAATTTTCCGGACATGATGGTCAGGTGACAAAGCTCCACGGCATCCGGTTGAATTGGCAGCGCGCGAGCGACGGCCGCATGGCGATGGAGGAAATTCCCGGCAGCGACTTCGAACTCGATTGCGACCTCGTGCTGCTCGCGCTGGGATTCCTCGGACCCGAGCCCGAGGGAATCATCTCGCAGCTCGGGCTGAAGCTCGATCCGCGCAGCAACGTGCTGTGCGACAACTATCAATCGAGCGTGCCCGGAGTTTTCGCCGCCGGCGACACGCGGCGCGGACAGTCGCTGGTGGTATGGGCGATCTGGGAAGGGCGCGAATGCGCGCGCGCCGTCGACGCTTACCTGATGGGCGAGTCGTTTCTGCCCGCGAGCCCCGAACTCTAGACGCATCGCATCGTGCTGCGGCTCTACGACTATCTGCCGTCGGGCAACGGCTACAAAGTTCGGCTGCTGCTGACGCAGCTCGCGATTCCCTTCGAGCTGATCGAGCGCGACATCATCAAGAGCGAGACGCGCACGCCCGAGTTCCTCGCGAAGTTTCCCAACGGCCGAATTCCCGCGGTCGAGTTCGACGATGGCAGGTTACTATTCGAGTCGAATGCCATCATTAGCTACTTCAGTGAGGATACGAAGTATAATTCGAAGGATAGTTTCGAGCGCGCACAGATACTCCAATGGCTATTCTTCGAACAGTATAGTCACGAGCCGTACATAGCGAGTGTGCGATACCTGGTGCACGTGGGCCCCGATGTTCCGGACCCTCGCCGCGCGATGCTGGACATGATGATCCGCCGCGGCTACGACGCCCTCGACGTGATGGAGAAGCATCTCGCCTCGCGCGAATGGTTCGTCGGCAATAGCTACTCGATCGCCGACATCGCGCTGTACGCATATACGCACGTCGCCGATGAAGGTGGATTCGACCTCGGCAAGTATCCCGCGATTCGCGGCTGGCTCGCGCGCGTGACGTCGCAGCCGGGACACGTCGCGATCACGGAGCGTCCGTCAGCGGCGAAGGCCTAACGCGTCGAGCTTCTTGATCAGCCAGTCGATACGATCCTCGCCCCAGAACGGTTCGCCCTCGACGACGAAGGTCGGCACGCCGAAGATCTGATCGCCGGCCGCTTCCTCGAAGCATCGATCCAGCTCCGCGCGCGCATCGGTTTCGACGTAGCGATGAAACTCATTCGTATCGAGACCGACTTTCGTGAGAACCGCGTCGATCGCGTCCGGTTTCTCTACATCGAGTTCATGCTTCCAGAAGCGCTCGAACACGCGGTCGGAGTAAGGGATGAAGCGATCGTGCATCGCGGCGAACTGGCCACCGTAGAATGCGAGCCGACACGAAAAGATCTTCTTCGGTGGATAGATTATGAGGCCGCGCTCCTTCGCGATGCGGCGCGCGTCGAGGTAGAGGTAGCGGACCTTGCGTCGCTCGACTGTCGGATCGTCGAGGTTGCCGTAGGTCTTGCGGATGTTCACGCCATACGGAATGAAGCGGAGTTTCACGCGATGACTGCGCTCGAGCTCGCGCGCCGGCGCCCACGCCAGATACGTGAATGGACTGGTATACGCGAAGTAGACTTTCACTACCGCAAGATCATTCATCTCAGTAGTCATCCGGCAGCGCGAGCGCGAGAAAATCCGCGAGGTGAATCACTCTCGTTGCAGATCGGCGGCGCCGCAACTCGGCGGCAATCTGAAACTCGCATCCCGGATTCGACAGCACCACGTAGTCGGCGCCGGTCGCGACGATGTTGTCGGCCTTGCGCTTCGCGAGCGCGCGCGCCATTTCCGGCTCGGTCAGGTTGTAGCTACCGGCCGAGCCGCAACAGAGATCCGCTTCCGCCAGTTCGATCAGGCGCACGCCGGGGATCGATCGAAGAAGCTTGCGCGGGTTGTCGCGTACGCCGAGACCATGCACCAGATGACACGCATCGTGGTATGTGACAGTGCACTCGAGCTTGCGCCACTTCGGCATCCGTTCCAGCAGCAGCGAACTGAGGTCGCGAACTTTCGCCTGGACCTCGCGCGCATCGTCATCGCCCTTGATGATCGCGCCGTACTCGGCGATCGCGGTCGAGCAGCCCGAGGCCGCCGACACGATCGCATCGGGCGTGAGGGCTTTAAGCGCGCGAACGTTCGCGCGTGCGAAGGCGATCGCGCGCGCGTCGTTGCCGGCGTGCAGATCGAGCGCGCCGCAGCATGTCGTCTCAGGCATCTGGAGCACGCGATATCCAGCGGCCCGCAGAAGCCGCTCGCTGTTTTGATTTTCCGAATCCGCGAGCACCTGCGCGACGCATCCGTGATGCACGACCACGCTCGGCGCATCTGCATCGACGTGTTTCCCGGATGAAAGCGCCGTCTGTCGGCCGCGCTGCACCAGCGGCGGAAGCAGTTCGACCCACTCGCGCAGGGACTCGGGGAGGATCGCCTCGATCGCGCCGCGCAGATGAAGCCGCTCGGCGAGCGCGAGCGGCGCAAGCATCGCGCGCAGGCGATTCGGATAGGGGAAGACCGCGCTGATGAGCCCGCGACGAATGCGATCGAGCGGCGCGCGTGTGTGATGATGCTCGACATACGCGCGCGCGTCCTCGATGAGCCGCCCGTAGTGCACGCCCGAGGGACATGCGGTCTCGCACCCTCGGCATCCTAGGCACAAGTCGAGATGTCGCACCGCATCGTCGTCGAGTTCGAGGCGGCCCTCGGCGAGCGACTTCATCAGATAGATGCGGCCGCGCGGCGAATCCATCTCGGCGCGCGTCACGATGTAGGTTGGGCACGCCTCCAGGCAGAGTCCGCAGTGGACGCAGTCGAAGAGCAGTTCGTAATCGACGACGTCGTGAGCAGGCTTCGCGGGCGCGGTGCCAAGCTCCGGCATCACAGTCCTCCCACGAAGCATCCGGGGTTGAACACGTTCCTCGGATCGAAGGTGGTCTTGAGACGCTGCATCAATTTGAATGCGCCGGCGTTGGGACGATCGAAGAAATCGATTTGCGATCGGATCGATGCGGGCGCCGACAGGACGCGCAGATGACCGCGCGCGGTATGCGCGATCGATCGCCAGCGCGTGACGATGCGTGGATCGGAATCGGTCGAAAACAGCTCCGCGATTCCCGATCCGATGTGCGCGATGAATTCCGCGGATGATTCGCGAACGCATCGCGCGAGGTCATTCGGCAACACCGCCATGCGCGCGCTGATGCCATCGGTAAAATCGAGATCGCGCAGTGAACGGTAGAGCTGCATCGCGCGATCGTCGTCCAGCACATGCATTGCGGGAAGAATCTTCGCGATGAGTTCGCGCTGATGCTTCAACTCCGACGGAATTCCCGCGAAGCCCGCGAGCACGAGAACCCGATCCGGCGTGCCGAGCGTGGCGCTGATGCGCGGACTCGTAATTTCCAGATGAATCAGAGGAATGCGATCGTGGAGCGATGAGGCTGCGGTGAAGGCCGAGTCGTGATCGTCGAAACTTGCGACGGCGAGCGTGTAGTTTTCGGGAATCGGCCGCACCTTGAAAGTCGCTTCCGTCACGATGCCGAGTGTCCCGAACGAGCCCGTCATCACCTTCATCAGATCGTAGCCCGCGACGTTTTTCACGACGCGGCCGCCGGCGCGTATGACGCGTCCGCCGTGGCCTACAAATTGTATGCCGATGAGCAAGTCGCGAACGGTTCCTTCCGAAAGGCGCAGCGGTCCGGCCTCCGCGGCCGCAATGAGCGAGCCGATCGCGGTCGCGTCCGGATCGCGAGGATCGACCGGCAGCCGCTGACCGGACTTCGCAAGGGTCGCATTCAGATCGCCCACGCTGATGCCGGGTTCGGTGACCACCGTCATATCGTCCGGTTCGTACGCGACGATGCGTGCCATCCGCCGCAATGAGATTCCGATCTGCACCGGCGTCCGTCTGACCTGCGCGAGCGTGCGCGCGGCGCCAACCGGCGCGAGGGTGATGTGGTTCGCTTCACACTTGCGCACCAGCGCCGCGATCTCATCGACGCTTTCTGGTTCGACGATCGTCTCGAACGCCGCGCGTTCGATCTCGTTCGGAGCGGTCGCGCTCTCGGTGCCGATGCTCACAGTGGAACTTGCCTGCGAGGCGCGGCGACTTCGACGCACGCGCCGGGAGTTGGAATTACTTTGCGCGGATTACTTCGCTCGTCGGGATCGAACACGCGGCGCAGCTCGGTCATCGCGATGAGATCGTCGGGCGCGAACAGCAGCGGCATCTCGCCCATCTTCTCGACGCCGATACCGTGCTCGCCGGTGAGGCTGCCGCCCATCTCGACGCATGCGGTGAGGATTTCGCGGCCGGCTTCGATCGCGCGGCGTACCTGGTCCGGCTCGCGCTCGTCATACAGCACGATCGGATGGATGTTGCCGTCGCCGGCGTGGAAGACGTTTCCGATCGCTAGGCCACTACGCTCGCTGACCGCGTTGATTACGCGCAGGATGTCGGGCAGGCGTGTGCGTGGCACCACGCCATCCTGAGTCGCATAGTTGGGCGCGAGCCTGCCGACCGCTCCGAAAGCTCTTTTGCGCGCTTTCCAAAGGAGCGCGCGCTCGGCCTCATCGCGCGCGAGCTTCGCTTCGGTCACGCCGCAGGCCTTCATCAGATCGATCGCCGCCGCGGCGCGCTCGTCGAGGCCGACTTCGAGGCCATCGATTTCTACAATCAGTACAGCGCCGGCATCGGGAGAAAATCCGACGTGGAACGCCGCTTCGACCGCTTTAAGGATGAGCCGATCCATCATCTCGATCGCGCCCGGAATCATTCCCGAGGCGATGATCTTCGAGACCGCCGCGGTCGCATCCTCGACGTTGGCGAAGGTCGCGAGGATGGTGCGATGGCCCTCGGGCTCGCGCATCAACCGCAGCGTCGCCGCGGTGACGATGCCGCAAGTGCCCTCCGAGCCGACGACCGCGCCGACCAGGTCGTAGCCGCATCGATCGTCCACCGAACCGCCGAGCGCGACCACTTCGCCATCGGTAAGCACCAGCTCGATGCCCAGCACATGATTGGTGGTAACGCCGTATTTGAGCGTGTGCGGACCGCCGGAATTTTCCGCGATGTTGCCGCCGATCGTGCACGCCATCTGCGACGAGGGATCGGGCGGATAGAAATAGCTATTCGACTTTACGGCATTAGTAACGTGAAGATTGACTACTCCGCTTTGTACTTCCACGCGACGATTAGTCAGATCGATACTCAGTATGCGATTCATCTTGGAGGTGCAGATCATCACCGGCGCCAGTGGCAGGGCGCCGCCCGAGAGTCCGGTGCCTGCGCCGCGCGGCACAAATGCGATGCCGCGGCGATGGAGCGCGCGCAGCACCGCGCTCATCTCATCGGTCGAATGGGGCATCACCAGCAGCTCGGGCGCGCTCTTCTCGATGGTCCATCCGTCGCATTCGTAGACCTTGAGTTCGCTGGCGCGCGAGACGATCGCGTCGGCGCCGGCGATCGCGCGCAACTCCTGCGCGAGGTTCGCATCGATGGTCATGCGAGATGTTCCGTTCCCGTCCACTGTCATGACTTTAGCATGTTCGCCGATTCGCTTTGGTAACGGCATTATCGCGTTTTTATGCAGCGGCGATGGCGGCTAAGATGAAGGGCTCGATTTCCACATCGAAAGAGGATTGTACTTTGGCACCATCGGCAACATCGGCAAACTCGTTCCCTGAATTGCGGCCGCCTGCGCGCGTGCTGCTCGGCCCCGGCCCCTCCAATGTGCATCCGCGCGTGATGAAGGCGATGCTGTCGCCGGTGCTGGGCCATCTCGATCCCGATTTCGTCGGCATCATGGAGGACATCAAGAAGCTGCTGCGACTGGTGTTCCGCACCTCCAACGAAATCACCTTTCCGGTTTCCGGCACCGGCTCGGCCGGGATGGAATGCGTGATGGCGAACCTGATCGAGGATGGCGACGAGGTTGTGGTCGGCGTCAATGGCGCGTTCGGCGTTCGCCTCGCCGAGGTCGCGGATCGCCTCGGCGCCAAGGTGCATAAGGTCGAGGCGCAATGGGGACGTATCGTCGAGCCGGATCAGGTCGCGGCGGCGCTCGCCAAGATCGAGAAGCCGAAGCTGGTCGCGATCGTTCATGCGGAAACGTCGACCGGCATCCATCAGCCGCTCGAGGAAATTTCGAAGATGACGCGGCGTAGCGGAGCGCTGCTGGCCGTCGATGCGGTTACCTCGCTCGGATGCGTGCCGCTCGAGATCGATGAGTGGGGGATCGACGCGTGTTATTCCTGCACGCAAAAGGGGATCGGCGCGCCGCCGGGACTGGCGCCGGTCACGTTCAACGCGCGCGCAATGGACGCGATCCACAAGCGCACGACCAAGTGCCGCTCCTGGTATTTCGATGTCGGGCTCATCGAGCAGTACTGGGGACCCGATCGCCTGTATCATCACACCGCGCCGATCACGATGAACTACGCGATCTACGAAGCGCTGCGTATCGTCGTCGAAGAGGGACTCGAGGCGCGCTTCAAGCGTCACATCGCGAACGCTGGCGCGCTGGTCGCCGGCCTCAAAGCGATGGGCATCGAACTGGCCGCGCAGGAGGGTCATCGCTTGCCGCAGCTCACGGCGATCTCGATTCCCGACGGTATCAGGGACGCGAAGGTTCGCGAGCGGCTGCTCAAACTTTTCAACATCGAGATCGGCGCTGGTCTCGGTCCGTTCAAGGGCAAAGTGTGGCGCATCGGTCTGATGGGCGAGGGGTCGCGGCGCGAGAACGTGATGCTGGTGCTTAACGCGCTCGAGGAGATCCTCGGCTCGATGGGGATGGAAATCGCGCGCGGGCGGGCGCTGTCGGCGGCCGACAAGGCCTACGAATCGATGGGGCTGGGCGCGGGCGAGCCGCGCTAGATTTGCACTTCATTCAGGGGCTGAATGTCCTTAGGATAGCAGGCTTGCAACAATCCCATTCCTGCGCACGAGGCATCCCTTTTGGTGGCTTAAAGAATCTTTGGCAGTCCACCATCGTCTAAACAATTCAAGAGGGACCGGATTAGGACGATCTTAGAAGAGATTGCATCTAATAGCTTGTAGCACTACTGCTAAACAGCTATTATCATGTCACAGTCTGGCTACCATTGCTAAACATAATTAGGAGCATTATTACGATGACAAAGAATCCTGAGGATGGGACTGCGTCGCGGCCTGCAGCGGGAACTTCGCCGGAGGTTGTGAAGCGTACGCACAGCCGGCGCGCGTTTTTGAAGGGTCTCGGGGCGGCCGCGACGATAGCGGGTGCCGCGCCGATCGCGGTCGCCGCTGCGCGCAATGTGATGCCCGATGTCATCTCCGACGTCAACTCGCCGACGCTGAATATCAATGCCCGGCGCGGGCAATCCTATCTGAAGAAGGTTCAGGCGGCGTTCGCCGACAAAAAAATCAAGACGCCGCTGCATCTCAACAACGGCGATGAGGTGCTCTATCCCGACGGCACCGCCAACTTCACCAAGGGCTTCGCGCATGACAGTTTCGGCGTGGTCGATCCGAGCGCATACGCCGCGTATCGGGCCGCTATCAAGAGCGGTAAGCGCGCGGACTTCGACGGCCTCGCGATGGGCGGCACGATGCCGTTGGTGGACCCGCAATCGGGATTGGCATTTGATCTTGAGACTTGCGATCAATCGCAGAACTCGATTCCGAACTTCGCGACGCTGACCAGTCCCGAACTCGCGGCGCAGGTGGTCGAGACGTACTGGCTTGCGCTGGTGCGCGACGTGCCGTTTTCCGAATGGGGCACCGATCCGAACATCACGTTGGCATGCACCGAATTGACCGGCCTGTCCGCATTCAGCGGTCCGCGCACGAGCGGTGGCAGCGTCACGCCGCAGACGCTGTTCCGAGGAATCGCTCCGGGCCAGACGGTCGGCCCCTATGTCTCGCAATTTTTTCTGCAGCCGTTCAGCTACGGAGTGTTGCCATTCGTGGGATACAAGACCACCCTGCCGGGCGATTTCGGCATCAGCCCGAGCACCTGGCTCAACATCCAGAACGGCGCGCCTAATCCGCTCGCGAGCGAGAATCCCGATTCCACTCTGAGATATCTCGGCACCGGACGCGACCTCGCCGAGTACGTGCACAACGACATCCTTTTTCAGGAGTATCTCAACGCGGCCTTGATGCTGGCGACGATGAATGCGCCGCTGAACTCGGGCAACCCCTACGGTAGTCTCAAATCCGAGAGCGGGTTCATTACTTTCGGCTTCCCGATGGTGCAAATCCTGGTCGCGGAAGTCATCGCGCGCGCGATCAAGAATGCATGGTTCCAGAAGTGGTTCGTGCATCGGATGGCGCGTCCGGAGGAGATCGCGGGCCTGGTTCATTTCACCAAGACCGGCGCGAAGAGTTATCCGCTCGATAGCACCCTGCTGAAATCGGTGGCCGCACAGACCGTATTCAATCGCAACGGCAGCTGGTTCATCCCGCTCTCGTATCCCGAAGGATGCCCGCTGCATCCGTCGTATCCGTCGGGCCATGCGACTGCTGCCGGCGCGGCAGTGACGATCATGAAGTGGTTCTTCGATGAGACCGCAACCTTCGGCGTAAAAGGCATGCCGCAGGCCTTGACCACGACCGACAATGGTTCGGCGCCGGTGCCGTATACCGGATCCGATGCGAATCAGATCACGGTCGGAGGCGAGCTGAACAAGCTTGGTTTCAATGTCGGATTCGGGCGAGTCTTCTCGGGCATCCATTGGCGCGAAGACATCCAGCAGGGAATGCTGCTGGGCGAGCAAGTCGCGATCAATCTGTTGCGCGACCAAACGCATCTGTACAACGAAAACTATACCGGCTTCACCTTCACGAAATTCGACGGCACCAAGATTACCGTGTGATCCTTCCTCAGGAGCGGCGGCGCGGAAGTTGTTTCCCGCCGCCCTTTTTTATGGCGTTCGCGGTCCACCGCCGTCATGATCTCATAAACAAAAAGGCGAGTCTGTAACCTTTTGGACGGAGGGGGCTTTCCCCAACCCCTCGCCCGATCCTTTAACCTCACCCGGTGGTGAGGGTCAAAGCAACTTATTCCTCCGTCCCGCCATTCCCATTCGAGGGCGTGTCGTCGTCGTCCTCTTTCTCCGCTAGCGGTACTACCGCGCGGACGCGCTCGCCATCGTCCACCTTCACCAGATGAACGCCCTGCGCGTTGCGGCCAGTGAGCCGCACCGTCTTCACGCCGAGCCGGATGATCTTGCCGTGGTCGGTGATTAGCACCACCTGATCGTCACTGCCGACCTGACGCACGCCGACCACCTTGCCAGTCTTGTCCGTGACGTTCATCGTGATAACGCCCTTGCCGCCGCGATGCGTGAGCCGATACTCCGAGGCCTCGGTGCGCTTGCCGAATCCCAACTCCGATACCGTCAGCAGCGTTTCGTCGTCGCGCACGGTGGACATCGAGACCACCTCGTCGCTGATGAGCGTGACGGTTTTGCCTTCCTTGACGGTGGAGGTTTCCAGCTCCATCCCGGCCACGCCCGCGGTGTCGCGGCCCATCGGACGCACTTCTTCCTCGGCGAAGCGAATCGCCTGTCCCTCGCGCGTAGACAGCACGATCTGCTGATTGCCGTCGGTGATGCGCACATCGACGACCTGATCGTTTTCTTCGATCGCGATCGCGATGATGCCGCTTGAACGCACATTGGCGAACTGGTCGAGCGCGGTCTTCTTCACGCGGCCGTTCTTGGTCGAGAAGAACACGAACTTGTTAGCCGTCTCGCGCGGAACCGGAATGAATGCCGAAAGCGCCTCGCCATCGCTGAGGCTCAGCAGGTTGACGACCGAGCGTCCTTTCGAGGCGCGTCCGCCCTCCGGCAGCTCGTACGCCTTGAGCTGATAGACACGGCCCTTGTTGGTGAAGAACAGCAGCCGGTCATGCGTCGAGACGCGCTCCAGCCGCTCGACGAAGTCCTCATCTCCCGTGCCCGCGCCAACCTTGCCGCGTCCGCCGCGCCGCTGCGTGCGATAAAGGGACAGCGGGGTGCGCTTGATGTAACCGCCGTGGGTGACGGTCACCAGCATGTCTTCCTCGACGATGAGATCTTCGATGGAGAACTCGCCCTCGGCCTCGACGATTTGGGTGCGGCGCGGATCGCCGAATTCCTTTTTGATGTCCTCCATCTCGTCGGAGATGATCTTCAGCAGTTTCTTCTCGTCGGCGAGGATCTCCTTGAGGCGCGTGATCGTCTCGAGAGTCTCTTTGTGCTCGGCCTCGATCTTCTCGCGCTCCAGTCCGGTCAGCCGGCGCAGCGTCATGTCCAGGATCGCCTGCGCCTGGATCTGCGTGAGCTTGAACTGCGTCATCAAACCGGTGCGCGCCGTTTCAGCATCCTTCGATGCGCGAATCAACTTGATGACGGCGTCGAGGTTGCGCAGCGCGACCAGCAAGCCCTCCAAAATATGGATGCGCGCTTCGGCCTGGCGCAGCTCGAACTGCGTGCGGCGTGTGATGACGCGGCGGCGATGGTTGAGGAACTCGGCGAGCATGTCGCGCAGCGTCAGCTCGCGCGGGCGGCCCTCATGAATCGAGAGCATGATGAGCCCGTAGCTCTCCTGCAGTTGCGTATGCTTGTAGAGCTGGTTGAGCACGATCTTCGGCTCGGCGTCGCGCTTGAGCTCGACCACGATGCGCATGCCATCGCGATCCGACTCATCGCGCAGATCGCTGATACCGTCGATGCGCTTGTCGTTGACCAGCTCGGCAATCCGCTCGATAACGTTTTTCTTGATGACTTGGTAAGGAATCTCGCTGACGATGATCGACGCGCGTCCGCTGCGCTTGTCGGTCTCGATGCGAGCGAGCGCGCGCATCGTAAGGATGCCGCGACCGTTCATATAAACATCGCGAATGGCTTTCTTACCAAGCAGTTGCCCGCCGGTAGGAAAATCCGGCCCCGGAATAATGTCGAGGATTTTTTCCATCGACAGATTCGGGTTCTTGATCATCGCGAGCAGCGCGTCGCACACCTCGGTCAGGTTGTGCGGCGGAATGTTAGTCGCCATCCCGACCGCGATCCCATCGGAGCCGTTGATCAGCAGATTCGGAATCTGACTCGGAAGAAATTCCGGCTCTTCATCGGAGCCGTCGTAGTTGGGCTTGAAATCGATGGTGTCCTTATCGATATCGAGCAGCATCCGCTCGGCGATGCGAGTGAGGCGCGCCTCGGTGTAGCGATAGGCCGCGGGCGGGTCGCCATCGATGGAGCCGAAGTTGCCCTGCCCGTCGATGAGCGGGTAGCGCAGCGCGAACGGCTGCGCCATGCGCACGAGCGAATCGTAAACCGCCATGTCGCCGTGCGGATGAAACTTCTTGAGCACCTCGCCGACGACGCCGGCGCATTTGGAGTGCTTGCGGTTCGCGAGCAGCCCCTCGCGGAACATCGCATAGAGGATGCGCTTATGGACGGGCTTGAGGCCGTCGCGAATATCGGGCAGCGCGCGCCCGATATTCACCGACATCGCGTAGTCCAGGTAGGACTGGCGCATGTCGGTTTCGATGTTCAGCAGCGCGGGTTCGTTATGTGGGGTGTTGCCGTTAGTCTCAGCCATTACTTCGAAATTCCTGTCCTAACTCCTCTCCCGCAGGAAGAGGTCGGCCCGTATTCTGTCCCTCCCCCGTAGATCGGGAGAGAATGTCCGGCGCAATTGTCACTCTTCAAATTGGAGACAATTGTGACGGACAGGAGAGGGACCTTTTGAAAAAAATTCTGGTCTGGCTCTTTCAGGATTTTGATGTGCATGCAGTCGCGCCTTACGCACTGGCGGTCGCGCGCTGCGCTCATCAGATATCCAGATTCTTGACGTCGAGCGCGTTGTCCTCGATGAATTTGCGGCGCGGCTCGACCAGATCGCCCATTAGCTTGCTGAACATCTCCTCCGCCTCCTCCACCGATCCAATCTGCACCTTCAAGAGCGAGCGCGTCTCGGGATTCATCGTGGTATCCCACAACTGACTTGGATTCATCTCGCCCAATCCTTTGTAGCGGTTGGTCTCGATGCCCTTCTCGCCCGCCTCCATCACGGCCTTCGCCACCGCTACCAGCGACTCTACGGTGCGGGACTCCTCGCCGGTCTTGACCGCCAGCGGACCCTTGACCGCCTCGATATCCGGCATCAGGCGGCGAATCTCGCGGAGCTCGCCCGCCTTGAACAGCGACATGTCCACGATCGTAGGGGCTTTAGCCCCGTTCCCTCGATGTGAGAAGACCGCCTTGAAGTGGGTCTCGCC
>DATGKG010000062.1:0-5131 GCA_035294805.1 Binataceae bacterium (SeqCode)
CAGTTCTTTTTCGTCTCCGAAACCATCATGGAGGCGGCGTTGCTGTGGCCGGCCCTGCTTGCGGTGCTGCTGGGAGTATCGCCCGCCTTGCTGCCGCTGGTCGTGCTCGCGTCGGTCGTCGCGACGGTGGCGCATCCCGCGGCCGCGGGACCATTGGCGGTTATAACTTTCGTAGCGATTATCTCTGCGATTATTCGACCGGAAACCCGACGCGCATCGCTCCTGTTCGCCGTGTTCTTCGGCGCGCTGCTGATCGTGCGAATCTTGATTCCGCTCGACAGCTATGACAGTCAGGCGTTGTCGCTGTGGGGATGGATCGAGTCGTTCATCCCCTCGGTCTGGGGATGGCCGCTGGTCGCGATAGCGTGTGCCGCGACAGCAGCTTCCGTCTGCTTGTTCGCCCCGGA
Organism: Binataceae bacterium (SeqCode); assembly: GCA_035294805.1. GTDB lineage: Bacteria > Desulfobacterota > Binatia > Binatales > Binataceae > DATGKG01. The sequence goes on from DATGKG010000062.1 coordinate 408, forward strand.
GGCGGCTAATCCATTATGGCTGCTCGGCCCGCTCTCATTCGCCGGGGTAGCCCTAATCGTGTGGGCGATTGATCCGCACGCGTGGCGATACTGTCTCGGATATCGCTCCTTGGTCGCACCCCTCTCGATGGGACTGATGAGTGCGGCTGCCTTCGACGAGTTGTGGTGGTCCGGCCGGCGTGAGGCCGCGCAGCGCCGCGTCCGACTTTATGCACTGATAGTGAGCGGAGCGATATTCTTCGCCGTCCTTTCAATTCAAAGTCTCGAATGGGCGGAGATGAGCGCGAGGTTCGGGCGCCAACTCGCCGCTTCAAATCGGGGCTGCCTGCTGGCATCGGAGGTCCCGGAAATACTGGGCTCCCCGCTGGACAACTGGTCGGCGACTTTTTATGCGGTCGATCTGCAGGCGAGGCAGCCTACCGCGATTCTGGTTCCATACGCGCTGGCATGCCATCTCTTTGCGCTCACTCAGACCGTGGTTTTCGTCGACAGATCAGGTTTCCGCTACGTTCGCCGAGGAGACGCCGGCTGGTTCGACTTCAGCGTCGCGCGGGCGAGAGCCGCAAAGGCGGAGAGCACGGACTAGCATCGCGGAGTAGGCGCACCTGAACTGAACGGGCGGGCTATCTACCTGCGATCACGACATGCTCCTGCGCGACGAACCAGCGCAATGCCGCCATGTCGGTGAACTTCGGACCATCGTCGCCAAGCGCTTTACCCGGGGGCGAATCGAAAGCTGCACGCATCGCGTCCGCGCTGTCGAACCATAACTGCGCGACGCCGTCGAAGTGCGGCCGCGCGTAGGAGTACGCCTCATCGACTAGATGCGACTGGACGTATCGGCGTAACCCGGGAAGCTTGCTCCCGAGGCTGCCGTGGATTTCGATCCAGTATTTGCGGAACTCGTCGACCGACATGCCGTCGAGCTTCTTGAGCTGATAGACGCCTTTGACGAGCGACCCGCCCGTTGGGCCATCGACGATGACGTGGTCTCGGGTCGCCATCCATTCGACCCGCTTCAGATCGATAAAGTTGCGCTCGTCGGCGAGCGGACCCTCGAGATACTCCTTGCTGCGGCGCATCTCTTCCAACGTCGCGAGCGAATCGATCAGCACCTCACCCTCGCCATCGTACGATGAATTGGATCCCGCATACGGAATTCGATGACTTTGCACATGGCTGCGCAGTTGTGTGATGGGTTTGACGAGCGGGCCGTGGGTTTCTCGCCAGTAGCGATGAAACGCGGCGTCGTCGAGCGAATCCTTGCGCGTGATGAAGTAGTGGATGTGGATCATGACCTACTCACTAACATAGGCTTCAAACCGAAGTCGCTGCTATCGGGTTTTTATGAAGATGAAAATAGCCGGGCTGACCGTGATGTTGCTGACTCTCACGCTGAGTTCCGCCGCCTATGCAGCCAACTTTTGCGTTTCTTTCGGAGGCGCGCAGGTCGTCGCCAGCGGTCTGATCCTGCCGGCGAAAGGGACTTGCGCGGCTTTCAACGGCTTCGTTGCGAACAAGCCGGGCCTTCTCATCGCGGGTGATGTGTGCAGGAGTTCCGACGCAACGACTTTCCTGTTCAACACATTTACCCAGTTCAACGGCTTGCCGGACACTTTCGCTGGTACGTGGTCAGCAGCCACTGGAACCGGTTCTGGCCAAGAGTGTTCGAGCGGACCGTGTATTTCCTTCGTCGTCGCAGTCACGAAATGCGCCGCCAGCGTGAAGATTCCCAAAGATATCGTTGGCTTCGATTCGGAGATCCCGCCGGGTGCGGTAACGACAGCGTCGCCGTAAGAAGAGGAAAATTGGTCGGGACGGCGAGATTTGAACTCGCGACCCCTTGCACCCCAAGCAAGTGCGCTACCAGTCTGCGCCACGCCCCGACCGCCGAGGCGTTAGTATAGCGGTCGCCGGTCCATATCAGAAACCGCAACATGCCACTTGATATGGCTCGTCACGCAGCGGCGGAGTCACTGAATCCCGCCCTGAGACTCCTCGCAAATTTTTTCGATCGCATCCACGCGCGATACCGCGCGCTGCATCTCGACCAGCTTCAGGGCCACGCGCTCCGGAACGATCCCGGCATCGAGCAGGTTCCGAATCTGCGATGCAAAGACGTACTCGTGGGTGGTGTCGTGACAGGAACCCATCGCCACCATCTCACCGCCATCGAAGACCCTGCACGTCGTGGTTACGTCGAAATGTCCCTCGTCCAGATCTACCGTTTGTGTCTCGTACGTGAACCTCAATTCCCCCGCCATCGTGAAAATTGTCCCTCCTGACGTTTCGTGGCGGAAATGCTGCGATATCGAGGGGCAAGTACAGATGCGGTTCCAGGATGCGAGGCGCAAGGGCAGGTGGCTGATGGGGCGGCAGTTCCGTTCAGCGACAGAACCTAATGTATGTGGTATCGGCACGCAAGACTGCGCGCCGATATCACCAACTGCAAATGAGCGTTAGGGCTTTTTCTTCGCGGCCACGCGCGGCCGCCATTGCGAATACGATCGCAGATCGACCTGGAATGTCCACGAATCCTTCGGCTGATGAATGAGATGCACGATCTCGTCGCAGATGCGCTTGGGCGAAACGAACCACGACGGATCGATGTCGGGCATCGATTCGCGCACTCGCTCGCTGTCCACCGCGCCATCGACATCGAGCGCCGCGGTATGCACGCCGAGATGGCCGAATTCATACGCGAGCGACTCCGCGATCGCGCGTTGCGCCAGCTTCGATCCGGTGTAGGCGGAATACTGCGCGGGACCGCCGCGCGTCTCGGAGCCGAGCACGAAGATGATGGTGCCCTCGTGCCGTTCGGCCATCTTGCCGACGACTGCCTGCGAGCAGAAAAAGGGTCCGTAGCAATTCACCTTGAACTGGAAATCGAATTCATCCTCGGCGATCTCGGTGAATTTCTTTTTGAGATATGCGCCGGCGTTGTTGATCAGCACCGAGATCGGGCCGAGCTCGCGCTCGACGGTTTCCACTGCCGATAGCACCGCCGCGCGATTGGATACGTCGGTCGGAGTGACGACCGCCTTGCCGCCCGCCTTGCGAATCAATTCGGCGGTTTCTTCCAACTGCGACTTGGTTCGCGCGATCAGTCCGCATGCGAAGCCGTCTTTGGCGAGAGCCTGGGCGATATCGCGGCCAATGCCGCGGCCCGCGCCGGTAACGAGAGCAACTTTGGTGTCAGACATGGCGATGAATCTTAGCGGCATCCGACATGGTTTGAAAACGGAGGCGAGCCGTCTTCGATGCGCGGGTTTAGGGCGGCACCGATGTTGTGAAAACGGTTGGCGCTAATTCCGGCGAGTGATAGTTTTTGAGCTGGAAGCTCATGAAGTTGTTTTCATCGCTCGCCGGCGTGCTCGATTCTCAGCGGCATCGCTACGCGCGCATGATTCTCCTTCTGCTGCTGGTTGCGATATTCGCCATCGCGCCCAAAACCCGCGCGCAGGACAGCGACCACGCCGACATCGATACCGACGCGGTTTCCGAAAGCGTCGCCGCGCCTACGGATTCCTCGATGGCGAATCAGGTGCTCGAGATTCCGCAGCAATGCGATCAGGATGCCGTCGCGGTTCTATGCGACCGCTCGACCGATGCGGCCATCGCGGCGGACGAGGAAGACAGCGTCGCTAGCGAGCCGGATGCCGGGTCGGTTTACGATTACGCCAATCAGAACATTATCGGTGAGGCTTCGAGTACCGGCACGACCAATCTGCCGGCTGGAGTCATCGTTCCGGGGTCTAGCGCGTTGTCGCGCGCGCCGGTGGTCCTTTCCTCGCATACGGACGGTCCGGGTTCATATCAGCAATGGGCGAGCGGACCGGGTTCTTATCCGCAATTTGCGCCCGGCCCCGGTTTCATCGCGCCGATGCCGCTCGGATATCATCCGTACGGCTTGAGGCCCAGCTTCGGTCCAGGTGCGTTCCACAGCTTCAGCGCCGGCCACTTCGGGCGTCGCTAGCCGATGCTGGTCACCATCGACGTCAGCAACAATCAGACGGTATTCGGGCTGTACACCGGCGACCGTCTGACGCATCACTGGCGCATCTCGACCAATCTCGAACGCACCGCCGATGAACATGGCGCGATACTCACCACGCTGATGCATTCGGCGCGCCTCGAGGTTCCGATTCATCCCGAGGGCGTCGCAATTTCATGTTCGGTACCGCCCCTCAATCAGGTGATGGAACAATTGGCGGTGCGTTATTTCGATTGCGCGCCGCTGATTGTCGGGCCCGGCATCAAAACCGGTATGCCGATTCTGTATGAGAATCCGAAGGAGGTCGGCGCCGATCGGATCGTCAATGCGGTCGCAGCCTACGATCATTTTGCCGCCGCGTGCATCGTGGTCGACTTCGGTACCGCGACGGCACTCGATTACGTAACATCGCGCGGTGAGTATGCGGGTGGCGCGCTCGCCCCCGGCCTCGGCGTATCGATGGATGCGCTGATCCAGCACGCCGCGAAGCTGTACCACGTCGAGTTGGCGCGCCCGAAGGAAACCGTCGGCCGCACGACCATCGCGGCGATCCAGTCCGGGCTGGTTTTCGGATACACCTCGCTGGTCGATGGGCTGGTGTCGCGCATCCGCAAGGAGCGCGGCGAGAACACCCACGTGATCGCGACCGGCGGCCTGGCGGGACTGATCGCGCCGGAGTCCGAGACGATCGAAGAAGTGGACGAGTTTCTGACATTAAAAGGACTGCGCC
>DATGKG010000063.1:0-6358 GCA_035294805.1 Binataceae bacterium (SeqCode)
GGCTTGGTCAAAAATACTTCAATAGGCGCGGATTCGGCCCCGACTTCCGCGCGCCCGCCGAGCGAGGACATCATTAGAAGGCGGACGCCGGCGAGCGCCGGATTGGTTTTGATCAGTTGCGCCAGCATCAGCCCGTCCATCTCGGGCATCGCGAAGTCGAGCAGCACCGCATCGAAAGGCGAGCGGGGCGGGCGTTCGCGCATCATCGCAAGCGCTTCCCGCCCGCTCGCAACCGCGCTGCAGCGAATTCCCCAGTTCGCGAGCCAGCGCTCGAGGATCTGCCGGTTGGTCGCGTCGTCGTCGACAACCAGCACCTGCAATCCGGAAAGCTCGATGCCGGTGGTCGCCGGCCGCGCGGATGTCGAGCGCCCGAAATGGGCGATGAAACTGAAGGTCGAGCCTTTGCCTGGCGTGCTGCTCGCATCGATTTGGCCGCCCATGCGCTCGACCAGTTGCGCGGAAATTGCCAGCCCAAGTCCGCTGCCGCCATATTTGCGCGTGGTCGAACCATCGGCCTGATGAAACGGCTGAAACAGTTCGTGCAGCTCATCGGCGCTGATCCCGATGCCAGTGTCAGTGACAGTGAAGAGGATGAGCACTTCGTCATCGGTTGAATCGGCATGCGTGACGGAAACCACCACCTCGCCCTGATGGGTAAACTTGATGGCGTTGGCGAGCAGATTGCTCAGGACCTGGCGCAGCCGGGTGGGGTCGCCGCGGACGATGGCCGGAACCTCGGGATCGATGTTGAGCGTGAGTTCAAGGCGCTTCTGGCGCGCGCGCTCGCCCAACAACTTGACCACGCTCTCAACCGTGGACGCCAGGTCGAATTCGAGATTCTCGAACACCAGCTTGCCCGCGGAAATTTTGGAAAAATCCAACACGTAATTGACGATGGTCAGCAAAGACTGCGCGCTGGCGCCGATTATTTCTGCATACTCGCGCTGCTCGTCATTGAGTGGTGAGTCACACAACAGCCCGCTCACCCCGATGATGCCGTTGAGCGGGGTGCGGATTTCATGACTCATGTTGGCCAGAAATTCGGACTTGAGCCGCGCCGCTTCCAGCGCAGCGTCGCGCGCGATCGTGAGCTCCTGTTGGATGCGCTGGCGGTCGGTGATGTCGACGGCGACGCCCTCGAAACGCGCCGCTACGCTCTCGGGCAAGTGCTCCGCGCGAACGCTCTCCGCGCACCATATGATGCTTCCGTCGGGCCGGCGCAGTTGCGACTCGAAGTTATGAATGACTCCCTCGCGCGCGATCAGAGCGTTGCGCCGTTCGAACTCGGCAGCGTTTACCCATAACACCCCGAGGTTCATTTGCTTCAGTTGCTCGACCTCGCGAAATCCCAGCATCTCGACGAATGCGGGATTGGCGCTGAGGATTTGTCCATCAGGCGTAGTCGCGAAGACTCCTACCGGAACGCGCTCGAAGAGGCTGCGATAGCGCGCCTCCGCCTCGACCAGGCTGCGTTCCCGGCGCATCCGCGCATCGCGCAATTCGCGATCAAATGCGAGCGGCAGCCGCGCCAGATTGTGTTTGACGATGTAGTCCTGCGCGCCGGCTTTCATCGCATCGACCGCGACGTCTTCGCCCACAGTTCCCGATACAAGAATGAAGGGCAGGTCCGGATTCTGAGCCTTCAGCAGCTTAAGCGCCGCGATACCGCTGAAGCGCTGCATCGAGTAGTCGGCTATCACGATGTCCCAACGCTTTAGCCGGAGCGCTTCCAGCATCGCCTCGGCCGTCTCGACCCGCTCGAATTCGATTTCATGGCCGCCGCGGCGCAGCGCACGCACCACCAGCTCGGCATCGTCCGCCGAGTCATCGACAATGAGAACTTTCTCGGGCATAGCGCTCAGATGTGCCGGTGCAATCGCAATTGAATTTGATGGCCCATCGACGCAGATGAACACATATTGTGGGCGAAGTTTAATGTTTGATGCGAGGTGGCTGACGGGATGGACAAAAGATGATGCCGATGGCGTGTCGCTCATCGACGAAGCATCAATCGGCTAACAAAAAGTGACTAGAAGAAAATTGCTCGGACAGCAAGACGCCCGAGTTGTAGCGTCTGATTCCCCTTCCACTTTAGGGGAAGGGGTCAGGGGTTAGGCCTGTCTGCGGATCGCGCGACCGGGACGCGCACCGATGTGTGCTCCGTCGCGCACGACCGTGGCGCCATTCACGAATACGTGGCTGATGCCGGTTGGGTAGCGGCGCGGATCGGCATAAGTCGCGGTGTCGAGGATTTCCTTCGCGTCGAAGACCACCAGGTCGGCGAACGCGTCCTCTCGAATCACGCCACGATCGGTAAGATGAAACTTCTTCGCGGGCATCGCGGTCATGCGATGGATCGCTTCCTCCAGCGGCATCAATCCGGCCTCGCGCGCGTAATGCCCGATCACGCGCGGGAAGGTGCCGTACAGCCGCGGATGCGGCTTACCGCCCATCGCCAGCCCATCGGAGCCGATCATCGTACTCGGATGCGCCATCACACGGCGCACATCGTGCTCGTTCATAAGGTCTAGGATGACCACGGCGCCGGGATCCTCGCGGATTATTTTGCGCGCGGCCTCCATCGCGCCGAGGTCCATCTCGGCCGCTATCGCGTCGAGACGGCGGCCTTCCCATTCCGGATGCGACGGGACCGACGCGACGAGGATGCGTTCGGGTGCGATCGAGCCCATGCCTCCGCGCGCGCCACTCCTGTCGAGGCCCCCGTTCTGAATCACGGCGCTTAGCACCGTGCTCCCCGAAGTGTAGGGATACTGATCGGCGGTGACGTCGAGGCCGGCCGCGCGGGCTTCATCGATCAACTTAAGCGACTCGCGCACCTTGCCCCAGTTCTCCTCGCCCGAGGCCTTGTGATGCGAAATCTGCACTGGGACTCCAGCCTCCTGCCCGATGCGAATCGTCTCGCGGATCGAATCGAGCAGGCCGCGAGCCTCGTTACGCATATGGCTGGCGTAGAGCGCGCCGCTGCCGCGCATCTGATGGGATAGTTCGATGATCTCCTCGGTGCGGGCGAAGCGCCCCGGCTCATACACGAGTCCGGTCGAAAGCCCAACCGCGCCGGCATCGATCGCGTTGTTGAGCCATGAGCGCATGGTCGCCATCTCCGCGGTGGTCGGCTCGCGATTCGCATTGCCCATCGCGCCGAGACGGAGACTGCCGTGACCGACGAGCACCCCGACATTGATGCTCGCGGGGTTCGCGTCAAATGCGCGGAAGTATCCCGCATAGTCGGTCCAGTCGGGGACGTTCGCCGCGGGTCCGTGCAGCGCGCGAAAAATAACTGCTGCGGACGGATTCGGCGCGGCGCCCATCCCGCAGTTGCCGACGATATCCGTGGTGACGCCCTGCATCACCTTGAAGTCCATCTCGGGTGTGATGAAGACTGCCCAGTCGTCGTGGCTATGCACGTCGATGAAGCCGGGTGCGATGCTCAGCCCGCGCGCATCGATCTCGGTCGCGCCGCGCTCCGCGATATCGCCGACTCGCGCGATGCGATCGCCGCGAATCGCGAGGCCGGCTTCGAACGCGGGCGCGCCGGTCCCATCGACGATCGAGGCATTTCGGATCACGAGATCATAGCCGCTGCTCATCGGTCACTCCTGGGCTTGCCTACTTTTCGATTCTGAGGAGAAAGGTTCCATCGGCGCACGCCTCTGAGGCAAGCATCGAATAGCCCTCGGCCTCCGCCGCGCGCGGGATGTCGCGGTAGCCGCGCGGGTCATCCAGCGTCAGCTCGAGGACCTGGCCACGCGTCATCTGCTCGAGGCGAACCTTCGCATGCGCCCAATTGAGCGGGCATTTGACGCCGCGCAGGTCGAGGCGGATGGGGTCTGCGGCCAGCATCTCCTAGGCGAATAAAAGACGAATGTCCAATGAAATCGAGGCTTTAATGGGTTTGTTTTTGCGATTTTTCATTGATCGCATCCGCCATCGGTGGGTTCGTTTATGTAATCCGGCGGTTCCGAAGTGGCTTTGTTTTTTCACTTCAGCTCGTATTTTCAGAACGCAGGATGAAGCCTGTGCTCCATCCTGAGAGCATAGCACCGATTTCTTATGGCATCACCCGAAACGCTCGCCATCGATGCGCCGCGACCTCCTGCACCCTCGCGACTCTGCTATCCTCGCGCCGCTTGCTTGATGGGAAATTCCTCGCGCGAGCCCTCGACTGCGTAGGTCACCATTGGCTCGCTGATGCCTTTCACCTTGACCGGCGATTTGCGATCGAACCTGAAACTCGGCTTCACATCTTCATAGGTCGCTTCGCTCACCAGAATGCTGACGCCCAAATCCTTGGTCGCAGCTTCGAGGCGCTGCGCGACATTCACCGTGCTTCCGATTGCGGTGTACTCGAAGCGCTGACTCGATCCGATGTTGCCGACGATCGCAGAGCCGGAGTTGATCCCAATGCCGACGCGCAACTCGCCTTTGCCCTCGGTCGCCCACTTTTGCGAGAGCCGCTCCGCTTCCTGCTGCATCTCGATCGCGGCGGTGACCGCGTGCTCGGCCTGATACGGATCGTCAGTAGGCGCGCCGAAGATCACCATCATTCCGTCGCCGAGGAATTTGTCGACGAAGCCGTGGTTGCGCGTCGCCACTTCGACCGCATGCTCGAAGTATTCACTGAGGCGCGTCACCACCTCCTCCGGCCGGAGTCCTTCCGACATCGAGGTGAAGCCGCGGATGTCCGAGAAGAGCACCGTGATGCGCTTGCGCTCGCCCGTGATTTTCGGCGCGACGCCGCGAAGGATCCCCTCGACGATAGGCGGCGGGATATAGCCGCGAAACGACTGGCCGAGCGCTTCGAGCGGACGGCTGAAACGCGGCGCCATCATCAGTGCGCATAGCAGTCCGACGCCGGCGCCGCCCAGCAGCCCGACCAGGCTCGTCCATTCATGAGCGCGCAGAGGCGGCTTCAGGCTGTCGCCGGTTGTATCGATCTCCAGCTCGGCGACCGGCTTTCCGGAGGAATCGAAGATGGGCGCGTAGGCCGCCTGCACCGCAGGCTGGTTGGGGCCGTAGAACAGGTCCCGTTCCGCCGCGATGGTGCCGACTTCGAGCGGCGTTTCCGGATAGGCGTAGCCCTCGCCCGGATGCGACGCGAGCTTCAGGTTTTCCTGCGGGTCTGCACCGTAAACCAGGAGGTGACGATGATCGGGAGATGGGACCAGGGTTAATGCGTCGAAGACGTAGAAATTCGGATTGCGGTTTGCATCGCGCGCCCGCCGCAGCAGGTCGCGGGTATTTTTGAATTCCGCCGTCTGCTCAGCTGCGCGCGAGTTGAAGTTCTTCTCCACGTCGCCGTCCAGCATCGCGGCCATTCCTCGCGCCAGCGTAAGCACCTTGTTGCGCCGCTCGTGCGCCAGCATCGGACGGTACGCGACGTGCGCCATCGCGATAGCTGCCGCAGCGCTGACGAACGAGCTGAGAAATAGCCAAATGATCATCTTTATCCGGTAGTTCATCTCCCCTTCCCCCTTCGTCACATCCGATAATTCGGTTTTAGCTGGCGGTACCGAGCCAGTCTATTTGGGCTGGATGCGGCGCTCTTTACCTCGCGCGTAATTGATGCGGCTCCGGGGCGTGCGCAAATGATGTGGCATCAACGCATCGGATGCGCATCACCGATGCAGAAAGAAGGAGACGCATCATGAGCATCCCAAAAGAAACAGTCGATCGTTACATCGCAGCGTGGAACGAGCGCGATCCGGGCAAGCGCCGCGCGATGGTCGCCCAAGCGTGGACCGAAGACGCCAACTATACCGACCCGCATCGCAGCGGCGACGGTCACGAGGGCATCAGCGCGATGATCGCGACGGTGCACGAGCGCTTCAACGACGCGTATCGCTTCCGCCTCAAGGACGGTGTGGATGCGTACGGCGATCGCGTGCGCTTCCAATGGGAGGCCGGCGGAACGAAGGACGCGCCGCTACATTTTGTAGGCACCGACTTCGGCGTCCTGAGCGGCGATGGCCGTCTGAAAGCCGTCACCGGATTCGTCGACGAAGCGCCGCCGGCAGCGCCGGCGCAGAAGTAACGCTCGACTTATCGCGCCCGATGAGGTGGCACAGACGCGCCTCATCGGGCGATCACCTCGAACCCTTGTCAAGGAGTAATCGCGATGGATCTCTACTTCTCTCCACTAGCCTGCTCGATGGCGACCCGTATCGCATTGTACGAAGGCGGTATCAAAGCAAACTTCATCAGCGTCGATACGCAAGCGAAGAAGCTCGCCAATGGGTCGGACTTTTTCGCGATCAACACGATGGGACAGGTGCCGGTGTTACGCACCGATGGCGGCGAGTTGCTCACGGAAAACCCGGTCGTGCTGCAATATGTGGCC
>DATGKG010000064.1:0-10586 GCA_035294805.1 Binataceae bacterium (SeqCode)
CATAAGCATCGGCGCTGATGCTCACTGCGGGCGCGCCGATGAGCCACGAAAGGAGGGCGGGCCGGACGCGCAGACGCTCGCTCTGAAAGACCTGGCGGCTGCCGTCGGGCGAATCGAGCATCACACCGTCCATCCGGATGCCGAAGGGAAAACTGATCCCCTGATCGCGCATTGAGAGACGCAATCCCGTTGGCGCGAGCACGCCCGACAGCGTATCGCCATAGGGAAACGTCGCGAGCAGGAACGCGAAGAACAACAGCACGCCGACCGCGATGTAGGCGAGGAGTCTGGCGCGCGCGTGAACGAAGTCGCGAAGCATCAAGCCAGCGAAGATAGCACGCGGCGCGCGCGACGGCGTCAGGCGCCTTTCGCCAGCGCGATGCAGGTCATCTCGACATCGTAGGTGTGGGGATCCTGAGTGCGGCGGGTGACGTGCATGTTCGACACTGCCACCGGCGCCGACAGGGTCTTCACGCCGTAGAGCGCATCGACAATTTGATCGAGGTTGACGTTCTGAAGCTTCAGGTCGACGCTATACTGAACGAAACCGTCGGGGAGTTTGCGATCGGCGCCCGGTGTGATCGACGCGATCTTGTCACGCCCGACGCTCGAGGTCATTGATTTCTCGATGACCGAGAACAGCGAGAAATCCTTACCCATCGGGACCGTGCTGCGTTCCGCGTCCTGAAGCTGCTTCTTGCGCTCGAGGTAAGTATCGACCAGATGCTGAACCTGTCCGGTCTCGCGATGGCGCGTCTCCAGCGCGGTATCGATCGAATCGCGCCAGCCGGTTATCGGTACGTAGAAGAAATCGTAGGCGATGAACAATGCGAACACGATGCCGGCAACCCGCACCAGCGTGCGCTCACGAGGCTCGAGCTTCTGATAGCGCGCCTGCATTTGCGCTTTATATGGACTAATCGCATCGCGCGCCTGTTCGAGGTAGCGCGCGAGCGGCGCCATGATCTGCGCCAGAAGCTTGCGGAGTTGATCCATCATTCGGTCGTGATCGCGTCCTTGAATTTGGCCTGGACCTGGAATTCCACTTTCCCGTCCTGGGCGGCCTTGGTGTGACTCACCTCGATGTTGCTGAAGTAATCATCTTTCTGAAGCACCTGCTTCATCTGATCGACGGTGGCGAAAGAATCCGCCTCGCCCGACAGAAGTACGCCGCTGTCATCCACCGTGATGTCCTGCATCTCGAGCGGGAATCGTTTGGGAACATCGCGCGACACCGCCAGCAGCGCATCGAGCGGCGAATCCTTCGCGATGTTGCCGCCGATGAGTGCCAGCCGCTTGCTCATCTTGATTATTCCGGAGCGCAATGCCGCAACCGCATCGTCGGGTGGATGCGAGCCGAGCGCTGGAACCGCAATGGTTGCGATTTGACGGTCAAGGGCATGCAGCCGATGCAACTGGGTTCCGACGCCCAGCGCGAAGTGCGCCAGTCCCAGTACGATCGCTACTGCGGCGATGGTGGCAGTGGTGTAGAAAGCGGTCAGGTCGCCTCGGACGCGTCCTTTGAAAGCGAATTCTCCGGCGCGAAAATTGAGCAGCTCGGCCGGCTTGTTCGGCAGTTCGCTCAGCAGCATCGCGATGCAAGCGGCGTAGCGGCTCATGTCGGGACGTTTGCCGTTGAGCAGGAACGAATAGTCGAATTCTGCCGCATCGCGCACCGCGAGCGAGAGCGCCTGAGACAACTCATCGCGCAGCAGCGGGATGCCGGCCGCCGAGCCGGCCAGAATAACGTCGATCCCTTCGACTTCGGAAGAATGCGCGAGCAGCGTCTGGCGCGCGGTGCCGAGGATCGCATTAGCGTGCGCTTCGGCTACCGGTCCTTCCTCCTCGGCACTGAGGCCGGCATGCACGGTTCGAATCGCGCGCGGAGTGCCGTCGGAATCTAGCAACACCATCGAGGTCGAGGTCGGCTCGATATCCATCAGCAGATGCGCGTTGGTCGAACTTGTGGGAGAGCGCGACAGCAGCCGCGCGATCGCCAACTCCGACAGCGTCACCGTGCGCGGATCGATGCCAACTTTCGCGAGCAGATCCAGGTGATGGCGCATGTCCGTCTTGCGTGCGAGTGCTGCGACGACCAGCGTCGAGCCACGGTCGGCACCGACGCGAACAAAAGCTACCACCGCATCATCGACGGGGAACGGCAGATGTTCCTCGAGCGCGAAGGGCACCACCTGATGCAGTTTGCGCATGTCGCTGAAGGGAAGTTCCAGCAGCCGCTTGACGACGAAGTCGCTCGCTATCGAGGTGGTGACGACATCGGGTTTGCCGGTTCGCGCAAGGATTCGATGCAGCGCGCCTTCGAGGTCGGTCTCGCCATCGCGGCGCTGCTCCTCGAATACGCCCTCGATGTGGAAGGTATTCCAGGTGCGCTCGGCTACCGCCGCGCGGATGGTATGACCCGGCATTTCGAGCGCGAGTATCTTCTGCGGCATATGAGCTGCTTATTCTTCCTGCCAACTGCTAAGCGAGCCGGTACCGTCGCCGTTACGGCGAAAAGTCGCGTATACCAGCCTTCGCGCGCCCGCGTATGATCCCACTCCCGTAATGCTAAAGTAAGTCGAGCGCACAGTTAAGGTCTTGTTGAGACCGCCCTGGGAAGTGCCCTGAGATGCAGCCCCTCCTATCAGATTAAACACGTCGTTGGTATTGGTAAACGGACGTATGCTGCGGGCCTCGATAATTTGCTGCACTATCTTGGGATTATCGGACAGCGACTGGTCGAGACAAGCGATGACCTCGGGCGACGCGGTATTGACGTTGACCGCAGGCTCGGGCGCAACGGTGAGATAGTTGCGAAGCTTCATGAATGTGGCGTCGTCCATGCCCTTGATAAGGCGCAGATCGCCCAGCGTCGGCATCGGACCGTTGCGCGGCTCGTAGGGAGGCATCAAGCGCATGTAGTAGTCCGCCTCGGCGCCGCCTTGCGACTCGATACTGTCCGGATCGAGCCAATCCACAATCGGCGGAATGATAGCGGGCGAGATTCCCAGCAGCATTACCAGCCGCGTCAGCTGCATCACCGCATTCGCGTTGATTTGCCCGATCGCGCTCGGTCCGTTCGCATTGGGCTGCCCGACTGATGGACCAGTGCCATACGGCGATGCGCCTACCGGCGGCGCCGTGCCCAACGGAGTCGGCTGCGAACCCGGCTGCGTGGGCGTGAGGCCGTTGATCTGCATGGTGTTGATGAGGCTGTTGATATTGAACTTGCGCGCCTCATCGACCACCGTGAGCTGCACTCTTCCGCCATTGACTGGCATCGGTGGGAACGGAAGCGCCCATACGCTGAAGAACGAATCGAAGGATTGTCCTTGCCCTCCGAGCGACGATGGATTGGATTGCTGCTGCGCCAACTGCGTACGCGTATCCTGCGCGATCAATGCCAGCCCGACGTTGATTGCCGATCGCGCGAGGTATTCGGCGCGAATCTCGTTGGCGTGATTGGCGGCCGACAGGTAGCCCATCGCACTCGAAGAGGTGAAGTCGATCACGATGATTGTCATCATCGCGATCGCGAGCATAGTGGCCAAAAGCGCGATGCCGCGTTCGCTACTCACTTTGCGCATTATGATACGAAGCTGACTCACCATACCGGTAACGCCATCGGTAGAATAACTTCGGTCGAAAAATTCATCAGCCGGCCACGTCCGGCGCCGAGCACGATATCGATGGAAACCGCGACCGGAAGCTGAGTCGGCGGCGGCAATTCGGTCGAGTTCCAGCTCTCCAGCCATTCGCCGCCATTGAAGTATTTAATGTGCAGCGAGACCAGGTTGTCCGCCAGTTCGGTTGGAGGCGCTCCCGGGATATTGGAGCCGATCAGCAGCGCGCTGCGCTGACTCCGCGTCAGCACGAACCATCCGCGCGCCTGCGGGTTGGGAGTAGCGGAATAGGAGACCAACTCTTCGGCGTCCATACCTGTGATGGCGCGCCGATGCCCGGCCGCGAGAGTCGAGACCGTGATCGAGTCGATCGGCAGCGTACCGCCCATCTGTCCCTTTCCGAGCAGCAACACATTGCTCGGGAAGTTGGGATACGGGGTCTGCACCGCGCCGCGAATTTCGTTGGTGAGCTGCCACAGGATCGCGCGTCCCTCGCGGTCCACGTCCAGACGCGCCTCGCCCTGCACCTTGCTATGAATGACGACGTTGAAAGATCCCGCGATCATCACAAGGATCAGCGCAAGAATGCCCAGCGCCAGCATCAACTCGAGCAGCGTGAAGCCTGCGCCCGCGCCCAAACCATGATGCGTACTCATCGTCATCGTCCGACCGGACTGGCCTGTCCAATGGGCGCGCCGGGCGAGCCTTGGCCCGCCGGACTCTGTCCCGGCATTATCTGCGGCGTGGGATCATGAAGGAATTCGACGATCGAAAGACTATGGCGGAAGCGCGGCCCGTAATAGATGGTAACTTGAACCTTGCGGATGTCCGGAAACATCCCTGACAACTCCACATCGCGCTCCCATTTGAAATTGCGATAGGCGCCCGGAAAAAGTTTTTCGAAATCGCCGCTGGTTCGTCCAACTAACGGAACCCGCTCCAGTTCGGCGGTCGACATCAGGCCCTGCGCCAGCGCCGAGGCGGTGCTTATCTGCTGTCCGCGTAGCACGCTTTGCAAGTTGGAATCATGCAGCGACAGCAGTGACAGCATCGTGATGCCGAGCACTCCGATCGCGATCATCACCTCGAGCAGCGTAAATCCGCCCCGCCCATTTTCGCGCTTCATGATGTGCCGGGCCGCGCCTGGCGCAGGTCACCTCTCGCGATCATCACATGGCCGGTGAGGGAATCGATTCCGAGCGTCATCACACGCCCCTTCGAATCGATCAGATGTACGATGGTCGCGTCAACAAAACCTTGCGGATAGAACATGGTCGCGATGGTGCCGGTGCTGAGGGTGCCGACTCCTTCGACGGTGACATCGCGAATTCTGACTTTATCGGGCAGCGTCACGCGCTTGCCGGAGGTGGAGAGATCGGGAAAAAAAGCTGGCTGAGGCGCATACGGATCCGCGATCAACACGAAGTAGGCGTTGTGGTCCATGTCGAAGACCAGCTGGATCACCAACTTGCGCGATGATGCTTCGTCGTAAAGGTAAGTCGCGCGGCCGGCGAGCCGGCGGCTGGCGCTTTTCAGTTGCGCATCGGTCAGCCCACCCATGTACGGCATCGCAATCAACATGATGAGACCCATCAGAAACAGGACCACCATGATTTCGAGGAGCGTGAAGCCGGAGCGACCTAGCCGCGAGGGCTGACCTAATCCCCGGGCGCTACGACCTAACCCCCGACCCCTTCCCTTTAGGGAAGGGGAGTCAGAAACAGCAGCGGATCCTCGCTCTTCCTCTTCTGACGCCTCTTCCCTAAAGGGAAGGGGTTGGGGGTTAGCTCTTTGAATCATCAGCTCCTTGCGAATCTACTGCTGGCTGCCGTCGATGTCCGCATTCTTGCCGTCGCCGCCTTCTACGCCATCGGCCCCGAACGACTTGAGCACATAGGAATTGCCGTCGCTCTGATAGAAGTACGCATTGCCCCACGGATCTCTCGGAATCGATTGCAGATATCCGCCCGCTTCATAGTTAGCCGGGACGTTGTTGCCGCTTTGTGGCGCCGCGACCAGCGCTGCCAGCCCTTGATCGCTGGTTGGATACGAGCCGGCGTCGAGATAGTAGCGATCGAGTCCGGTCTTGATTTCCGAAATATCCGCCTGCGCCTTGACCCGCTTCGCTTTGTCGGTCGCGCCGCGCAAGCTCTGCACGACGATGGTCGCGAGCAGGCCGAGAATCAGAATGACCACCATTATTTCGATCAGGGTAAAGCCGTCCTGATTGGCCAGCCGTCTTCGCCGTGGTGCTTTCATCATCAAAATTGCTCCGTGCAACCGGTTCTCACTGCATCAGTTGGTTGAGTTGGAAGATCGGCATCAACACCGCCATCATCATGAACAGGATCATGCCGGCCATCGTAATTGTCATCACCGGCTCAAGTATGGTCGTCATCTGCGAGAGCGAATGCGCGACCTCATGCTCGTAGGCGTCGGCGACCCGTTCCAGCATCTGCTCGAGTTCTCCCGAGCGCTCGCCAACCTTCACCATCTCGACCAGCAGCGGCGGAAAGAGCCCGCTGACTTTCAGGGTGTCGCCCATCCCGTGACCTTCGCGGATACTATCGCGGCTGGTCTGGACCGCATCGCGCAGGAGGCCATTGGTGATGACGCCGCGGACCGCGTCGAGCGAGGGCAACAGTTGTACGCCGCTGGCGAGCAGGGTGCTGAGTGTCCGTGCGAAACGCGCGCAAATGATGCGCACGAGGGTTTGACCGATATACGGAATTTTCAGGACCATCGTGTCGTAAAAACGGCGTCCCTTGAAGGTTGACATTGCGAATGCGATCCCAGCGATGGTTCCCATCAGCGCGGCGAGAATCAGATACCAGTACCCGATCAGGATGTCGGACACGCCAATCAAGATCTGCGTCGCCAGCGGCAGGGCCGCGTGACTTTCGCGGAAGATGGTGGCGACCTGCGGCACCACGTAGGTCACCAGGAATCCCATGATCGCGATGCCGACGCACATCATGATGATCGGATAAGTGAGCGCGCTGCGAACCTGCGCGACGAACTCGGCCTGGCTTTCGGTGTAATCCGCAAGCCGGTCCAGCACAGCCTCCAATGCGGCGGCGGCTTCCCCGGCGCGCACCATGCCGACATACAGGTCGGAGAAAACCTCGCGATGAGCCGCCATCGCATCGGCCAGCGAGCTGCCTTCGCGCACGCGCTCGCGCACCTGCGACATCATGCGCTTGACGCCTTGCTTGGCCGATTGCGCGCTGAGAATCCCGAGCGCATCGACCAGCTGAACGCCGGCGCCGAGGAGCGCGCTGAGCTGGCGCGTCATCAGCGACAGATCGGGACCGGACATTTTGGTCCGGCCGATTTTCGGGAGCCAATCGCGAAACGTAACCGGCGTGCGTGCGGCGATCTCTTCGGAAAGCTCGGTGGGGAATACGCCCATCTCACGCAGCTTGCCGCGTGCGTTGCGGGCGCTGTCGGCATCGACCACGCCATTAACGGCACGGCCCTGGGCGGAAAGTCCGCGATAGGCGAAAACCGGCATTAGTGAAAAACCGTAGCCAAGCGCGGCTAGTGAATGTCTTCCTGGGTCATCCGCAGCAATTCCGAGACTGTCGTCTCGCCCGTGAGCACGCGCTCGGCGCCATCCTGGCGGAGCAGTTTCATGCCCTTCGCCTGGCAGGAGCGCCGGATGGTCGCGGCATCGGCGTTCTGCATGACCAGGGTCCGGATGTCATCTTCCATGACCATAAGTTCCTGGATCGCGATTCGACCCCGATATCCGGTGTTGCGGCATGCGCGGCATCCCGCGGCTTTGTAAATCTTGCCCGCGAAGCCCGCCGCGTTGATGCCGATGCGCTGCAGCTCGGTGGTAGTGGGAGTGTAGGGCGCGCGGCATTCGGGACACAGGCGGCGCACCAGCCGTTGCGCGAGCACCGCCAGAATCGAGGAGGAAACCAGGAACGGCTCGATACCCATTTCGACCAGCCGCGTCAGCGATCCGAAGGAATCGTTGGTATGCAGCGTGGAGAAGACGAGGTGGCCGGTCAGCGCTGCCTGAATCGCGATTTCGGCGGTCTCGGTGTCGCGGATTTCGCCGACCATTATGACGTCGGGGTCCTGGCGCAGGATCGATCGCAGTCCGCTCGCGAAGGTCAGCTCGATCTTCGGGTTGACCTGCATCTGGCCGACGCCCTTGAGCTGATATTCGATCGGATCCTCGATCGTGATGATGTTCTTTTCCGGCGAATTGATGCGGCTCAGCGCGGCATAAAGCGTGGTCGATTTACCCGAACCGGTCGGTCCCGTCGCCAGGATGATGCCGTGGCTCTGACGGATTAGGCGATCGAGCTTGCGCAGGTTCTCGCCCGAAAATCCGAGCTTGTCGAGATCGAAGTTGTCGGCCTGGTTCGCGCGATCGAGCAAGCGCAGCACGCTCCGCTCGCCGTATGCGCACGGGATGGTGGAGACGCGGATATCGATATCGCGGCCCGCGATCAGTACGCGGATGCGGCCATCCTGCGGCAGCCGCTTCTCCGCGATGTTGAGGCCGGACATAACTTTGATGCGCGAGGTGATCGCGGCCTGAATGCGTTTGGGCGGCGAGATGACATCGTAGAGCATGCCGTCGACGCGGAACCGCACGACCAGATCGTTCTCGAAGCATTCGATGTGGATATCGCTGGCGCGGTCCTTGACCGCCTGCGAAAGGATTCCATTGACCAGTTTGATGATCGGCGCGGCGTCGTCCGATTCGAGCAGGTCGCGAGTTTCGTTGGCGATTTCGCTGGCGACCGCATCGAGGCCCTGATCCTCGAGGTCGATCATCAAATCCGCCGCGGTGGTCGTCGCCGCCTGATCGTAGGCGCGATTAATGGCGTCCTCGAGGACCTGGCCGGGCACGACGATGGAATTGATCGGCATGCCGAACATCACATGGAGATCGTCGATCGGCTCGTAATTTGACGGGTCGGCAAGCGCGATGGTCAAGACCCCTTGCTGTATCGAGAGCGGCAGCAGGCGGTTCTTCTTGGCGTAATTGATGGGGACCTTGGAGACGAGGGTCAGATCGACCGTCTTCTCGTCGATATGGTTCTCGAAGGGGAGACGGTATTCCTGGGCGAGTGCGCGGGCGAGGCGCTGCGGCTCGATCGCGCCCATCTCGACCAGCACCTCGGTCAGCTCCTGGCCGGGTTTTTTGCGCTGCTTCGCGCGGTCCAGGTCCTGCTGGGAGATCCAGGACTGGTCTAGAAGGATGTCTTCGAAGCTCTTACGCGCGGTCGCCATGCTAAGCCGATCGAGAAATCTCTCGTCCCCCCAACCATTACAAATTCACGAATAAATGAGCAATCTGCGGGGAATTTTCGTCCCCCCGAAGCGTTGCCCACGGACAATTAGACCTGACACCCCCTACACCATACAAGTATGCGCTTAATGTCCTGTTGAGCCTAGCAATTTAAAGACGTGGGAGTGCCCCGAAAGTTGCGCTGACGTTATTTCGGCTTACGGCGCTCATTGCTCCAGTCGAAAATGAGGATGGGAGCGGCCAGAGCAAAGCCAAAAAGCCCGACTATGGCCATCGCGATATAAGGATTCATCATTTTGGCTAGTCCTCAATAATGATACGTCCCGCCCTGTGGCGAGCCGCCGAAGCCCGCACTGAATCCCGCACCCTCCTTCTTCGGCATCGTATGGGTAGCTTCGTTCCACGATACGAGTTGCCCATTGTTGAATTTCAGGTCGAGAAAGGATCCGGTGTCGCCTTCCTTGGCCGAGGTGTACAGCGCGGTGGCGGTCACGTCGTTGCTGTTGGCGTGCTTGGCGTAACTCCAAATCGAGGTGTGCTGATCGACGTAGTTGCGGATGTCCGGCTCGCCCCACATCTGATGGACCTCGAGGCTGGACATCCCCGGCTTCAGGGAATTTTCCATCTTGTTGACTTTGTATCCCGAGGCGGCCTGATAGAAGATTCCGCATCCGGCGATCGAAACCAGGAGCAGCGTCAGCGCAGTAATTGCAAATTTTCGCATCGCAGCGATTTTGGGGTGACGCGCCCTCGGTGTCAATTACGAGCGGATGGCACGCCCGCGCCGTGTACTGCACGTGGCGCGCACGCGCCGTCTATTTGCAGATGACGCGGGCGACAGCCTGATGATATAGAAGAGGTCGCATCGCACGGACTGGGAATATGGCTCGCAAGCTGAAGCTGGTGAAAGGAGGCGCGCAGAAGGGCGCGCTGGTGTACGGCATGCGCATCTTCGACGACAGCGCGGTCAATGCGGTCGAAGACGCGCGCGTCACGCTCAGCGACGGCTCCGCGGGCCGCGTTACGATGCATCTGATCGAGGGCACGCGCGCGCAGATCCGCCGCCAACTGATGCAAAGCATCGATGCGTTTTTTGAATTACTCGAAGAGCAATAGCAGGAGAGCAACTACATGAACTTCGAATTCGTCAAGTACGACAAGCGCGAGCACATCGCCTACATCACGTTCAATCGCCCCGAGCGGATGAATGCGTTGCATCCGGCCTGTCACGTCGAGATGACGAAGGTGTGGGATGACTTCATCGCCGACAAAGCGATGTGGGTTGCGATCGTCACCGGTGCCGGCGACAAGGCATTTTCGGCCGGTAACGATCTGCGCTACACCGCCGAGCATCGCGGCGAGCCGGTCTCCGAGGTGCTGAAGCAAGCGAAGGGCGGATTCGCCGGCATCACCTCGCGCTACGATATCTACAAACCGATCATCGCGGCGGTGAACGGCTTTGCGCTCGGCGGCGGATTTGAAATCGCGCTCGCATGCGACATCATCATCGCGGCGGACCACGCGCGCTTTGGACTGCCGGAGCCGCGCGTCGGGCTGATGGCCGGGGCCGGCGGCGTGCATCGTCTCCCGCGCCAGATCCCGTTGAAAATCGCGATGGGCATGATGCTGACCGCCAAGCACATCACCGCGCAGGAAGCGGCGAAGTGGGGTATAGTGAATGAGGTGGT
>DATGKG010000065.1:0-2877 GCA_035294805.1 Binataceae bacterium (SeqCode)
TGCTCCGGTTTCGGGCGGCGAGAGCGGCGCCATCGAGGGCACGCTCGCGATTATGGTCGGCGGCGAGCGAGGCGCATTCGACCGCGCGCGGCCGCTTTTCGAGCATCTGGGCAAGCGCATCACGTACATGGGTCCGTCCGGCGCGGGTCAGATGACGAAGCTCGCGAATCAGATCGCCGTATCGGTCACGCTCGAAGCGGCGGCCGAAGCGCTCGCGTTCGCGAAGGCGGGCGGCCTCGATCCAGCGCAAGTGCTCGAGGCGATTGGCGCGGGCGCGGCAGCGTCGTGGCAACTCAACAACCTCGGTCCCAAGATCATCGCGAAGGACTGGCGCGCCGGATTTTTCATCAAACTGATTCGTAAGGATTTGCGCTTGGTTGGCGAGGCCGCGCGCGAGGCCTCGATCGCGCTGCCCGGCCTCGCGATGATGACCTCGATGTTCAACACGGCCGCCGCACTCGGGCACGACATGGACGGCACGCAGGCGGTCGCCCTCGCGCTCGACAGTGTGGCTAAGGTGAAGTAACTACAAAAACAATCTGTGTCGTAATTGGGAGGATCATCATGCCTGATCTGCTCGTCGAACTACGCGATCGCGTGCTCTATCTCACCCTCAATCGGCCCGACAAGCTCAACGCTATGTCGCCCGAGATGATGAACGGCCTGACCGGCGAGCTGCAGAAGGCCTCACACGATCCGAAGATCGGTGCGGTGGTGCTGACCGGCGCGGGACGCGGATTCTGCTCCGGCGGCGACATTACCGCGATGCGTGCGCGCAACGAGGCGACCGGCCCCGCGCCGACGCTGGAAGATCGCGTCGCCAACCTGCGCCATGGCGAGGAAGCCTCGCGCATGCTGCACGAGATGCCGAAGGTGACGATCGCGGCGGTCAATGGACCGGCGGCCGGCGCCGGACTGAGCATCGCGATGGCATGCGACATTCGCATCGCATCTGACAACGCGCGCTTCGGCACCGCATTCGCTCGCGTGGGATTTTCCGGCGATTACGGCGGCACCTGGTCGCTCACGCAACTGGTCGGCTCCGCGAAAGCGCGCGAGTTGTACTTCCTGCCCGATGTCATCGATGCGAATGAAGCGGTGCGCATCGGGCTAGCCAATCGCGTCGTTCCTGCTGCATCGTTCAAGGATGAAGTGGAGAAGATCGCCAGGCGCATCGCGAATGGACCTACGGTCGCATACACGCATATCAAGGCGAACCTGAACCTCGCGCTGACGCACGAGTTCCGCGAGTTACTGGATCGTGAAGCATGGGGGCAGACGCTCACCGGTCAGACCGAGGATCATAAGGAAGCGGTGAAGGCTTTCCTCGAAAAGCGGGAACCGAAATTCCAGGGCAGGTGACGTAGCCTTGCGAGCATCGGCGAAATCGAACGGCGCGAAGAGAAACGGCGCGCGCGTTGTCAGATGGAACTTTCGTTCCTCCGATGACCTGAAGGAGTTCTGGAAAAAGTTCCAGCGCGTACCCGCGCGCAAGCATCGCACCAAGCGCGACGAGGAGCGTTATTGCCTTGCGTTGTATCTCCTCGCGCTCGCGACATATCGGAAGCTCAAGTATCCGCTGCGCATCGAGGAGGGCGAGAGTCCTGACTTCATGATGACGTGGAGTTCGGGCAAGACCACTGGGCTCGAGGTCACCAAAGCGACCAACATGTGGGTTCAACGCGAGATGACCCTCGCCGAACTAGAGTTCGAGAAGCGGAAGCTGGCGACAGCTGCCTCGGGTGGCCAGCCCAGACCAGTCGGCATCATGCTTTCTCAGCGCGGTTGGGTTGGGGACGAAGCCGAAAGGGAATGGCTTTCGTTTGTGAGAGCAGCAGTGGAAAACAAGATTTCGAAATTCGACAATTTCCGTCCTGCATCACGACAAGAGTTGCTCATTTACGACGATACTCCGCTCCCCGCGATCGATCGTCAGATGGTGCTTCCGAACCTGTCTCGCTGGTTAGCTGACAAGCGCAAGGACAATCCCCGCCTCGGCCACGTGTCGATAATCGTGTCACTGGACTTGTTGCACGATTCCGGCGAGGGACTTCAGGTCTTGCCCTTCGTCAACTGGTCGAATCCGGAGGCGACCTCAGATTTCGGGGAACGGATCGAATTCATCGGTGAGAAGGCGGTCACCACTGCGGTCCGTAAACATAAGCAAGAAGGCCGTCCGATTCATTTCACTGATTCGCGCGGACGCCTCGTGAAGGAGATGCCTGACGGTACTCGCTACGAAGTCCGGGTCGAGCCGAATGGCAACGAAGTGGTTATCGGTGAGCTTGGTAGGGAATGAGCGAGGAGCGCTGGCTGTGGTTTATCGCCGGTCCGAATGGTGCGGGGAAGAGCACTCGCGCGAGAGAATTTTTTGCCGGGCTCGGTGAAATTGTAAATCCGGACGAAATCGCTAGCGAAATGTCCGCCTCGACTCCCGACGAGGGTCTCCTGGCTGCGGGGCGCGCCGCTATTGAGCACAGGCGGCAGCTTCTAACTTCGGGACGAACATTCTCGATCGAAACAACTCTGTCGGGTCTCACCCTCTTTCGCTTCGCCCGTGAGGCAAGCCAAGAGGGTTGGAAAATCGGCCTTCTCTATGTCGGCCTGCGAAGTGCTGAGCAAGCGATTGAACGTGTACAGCTACGAGTAAGTTCGGGCGGTCACAATGTTCCTCCGGACGACGTGAGGCGCCGCTACGCAAGGAGCTTGGCGAACCTTGCGCGTTTGTCCCCCTTGCCGACCATGCGGTATTCATTGATAACTCTGCGCGTAGGCCGAGGCTGCTCCTAGAAGTAATCGAGAGCAGAGTATCGTTTCGTGCCAAGAGACTACCGTCTTGGCTAACAAAAAGTCTGCCGCAGGCAACCAGTCCAAGTT
>DATGKG010000066.1:0-5259 GCA_035294805.1 Binataceae bacterium (SeqCode)
CACGCTGCGCAACGTCGGCGGCGCGAGGCCGGGCGACATCGAGCGCTCGACGCTCGGCGCGATCGGCAAATTCACCACCTGCTTCGCCGAGTTCGAGGAGCGCAGCCCGTGGGAGCCCCTGCACGTCGAGCGCGGTTTCAAAAAAGACGAAAGCGTCGTCACGGTATTCGGGCTGGAGGCTGGTTCGCGGCAAATCGCCGACCAGACCTCGCGCTCGGCACGCGCGCTATGCGGAAGTCTCGGCCTCGGGCTCGAGGCATGCTGGCATCCGAAGCAGCATGGGGCCGGCGAGATCCTACTTATTGTATGCCCCGAGCACGCCGACACGATCTCGCGCGACAAATGGACCAAGGCGCAGGTGCGCGCGCGCATCCAGGAAATCACCTCGCGTCCGGTGCGCGAGCTGCTCGCCGACGACGAAAGCGGTGAAGGCATTCCGCGCAAGGTGCTCGGCAATCCCACGCCCGAGAGCCTCGAGCAGCGCATTCCCAAATTTCGCAAAGCGGAAAATATCAATATGATTGTCGCGGGCGGCGAGGCGGGAAAATTTTCCGCCGTGTTCGCAGGATGGGTCAGCGGGCCGATGGGCTCCAGTAGCGTCAGCCGCCGTATCGAGGAGGGTTAACATGCGAATCGTGGATCCGACCGACGAGCGCGTGCCGATCAAGCGCACGCTCGCCAAACGCAGCGGCGACATCAGAGGATCAGTCGCGCTGCTGGATATCTCCAAGCCGCGTGGCGACGTGCTCATCGAGCAGGTGGCGGCCCGCCTGCGCGAGGAATTGCCGGGCGTCGAAATCCATCGCTACAAGAAACCTACGTTCACGAAACCCGCACCCGAAGAGCTGCGGCGGCAGATTGCAAAGGAGAGCGACTTCGTCATCGAAGCGCTAGCCGATTGAGGGTCATGTACAACGTGCAGTGTGCACGATTCAGTATGGTTTGAAATCAACGGCAAGCCCTCGGTGATGGTTGCCTCGAGTACGTTCCGCGATGCGGCCGAAAAGCAGGCCGCCGCGCTGGGACTCCCGGAACTCAATCGCGTCTTCGTGCCGCATCCGATTCAGGATGCGACTGACGACGAGATGCGCGACAAGGCCGACGCGATCATCGATCAGTTGGTAGCGGCGTTGAAAAAGTAAGCGAATCACGGCCGGCGGCATCGATGCCGCCGGCTTTTCCATTTTCGAATTATCTGGCGAACGCGACCTTCTCTTTGTCGATCGCCGCCTTGAACGACGGCCGGCTGTGCACGCGATTGAGATACGCAACCAGCTTCGGCCATCGCTTCGCATCGACGCTGTATCCCGCGAGCATGAAATTCACGAACTGGGTGGCGACGCCGATATCGGCGACGCTGAACTTGTTGCCGACCAGATATTCGTTGTTGCCGAGCTCACCTTCGAGGTAATCGAACATTGGAGGAAGTTCCTCATCGACGACCTTCTGAATCGCGGCGAGGTTCGGCTCCTGCTTGAAAAATCGCGGCGCGATCACCTTGGGAAAGAAAATCTTTCCACCGATGATCGGCGCGAGCCCGCCGTCGCCGTACTCCTCGAACCACAACGCGCGCGCGTAGTCATACGCATCGGAGGGATATAGCGCGGGCTGCGGATGCGTCCGCTCCAGATACGCGATGATCACCGACGAGTCGGCCAGCGTCTTGTCGCCGTCCTGGTAGGCGGGAATTTTTCCCAGCGGGCTAATTTTGCGATACGACGCCGGCGCGCCGAACGGGATGACCTGCTCGTGCTCGAACGTGATTCCTTTCTCGGTCAGCGCGACGAAAGCTTTGCGAACGAAGGGCGAGCCGAAGGCTCCGAGTAGTTTTGGCATAGCGACTCCTCTTGAGGTGGACCTAAATTGATTTCGAATGAAAAATGCGAATTCGACAATAGACGATCGTTCGTGGCGCTGGAATGACACTTCTCGCGCGGACCGTTATATATAAGATGCGAGATGCAGCCAGCCACCAACCACGCCGCCGATCACTCGATAACCTCGCGCATCGTTCCCGCCCCCACGCGCGTGCTCATCAAGGCCGTCAACTGGCTTGGCGATGTCGTCATGAGTCTGCCGGCGATGCGTGCGGTGCGGCGCGCATATCCCGAGGCGCATCTCGCGGTGCTCATCAAGCGCGAACTCGCGAGCTTCTTCGACGGCGAAAAATGGCTCGATGAAGTAATTCCCTACTCGATCGCGACCGGCTTCGGCGGTCTCAATGATCGGCGCAAAATCGTTGCCGAGATTCGCGCGCGCCATTTCGATCTCGCGATACTGATGCCGAATAGTTTCGAATCCGCGCTATGGGTGACCGCGGCCGGAATTCCGCGCCGCGCCGGATACGCGGTCGATGCGCGCCGCGCGATGCTGACGCACAAAGCCTCGCCGCCGCGCGATGCGCTCGACGGCCATCAGGTGCATTACTGGCTCGCGATGATTCGCGAGACCCTCGGCATCGAAGGTGACGCCGACGACATCGCGATTGCCGCCGATCCATCGCACGTCGCGACGATGCGCCGATGGCTGAAAGAACGCCGACGACGTCTCGACGTTCCACTGATCGCGATCGCGCCGGCCGCGGCATATGGTCCCGCAAAGGAGTGGCCTGCCGGGAAATTCGCAGCCGTCATCGACGCGCTGGCGGATCGCATCAGCGCGGAGTGCATACTCGTCGGAGCGCCATCGGAGCGCGCCAAATGCGCAGAGGTCGCGGCGCTGTCATCGTCGGGGGCGGTCGTATCGGCGGGTGAAACCTCTATCGGCGAACTTATAGCTTTACTTTCGATTTCATCCGGCTTTGTCGGCAACGATTCCGGATGTATGCATCTCGCGGGGGCGCTCGGAATTCCCACCGTCGCGATTTTCGGATCGACCAATCCGCTTCGCACCGGTCCGGACGAAGCTAACAGCCGCGTGATTTGGCATCGCCTCGAATGCAGCCCGTGCCTTGCGCGCACCTGCCGCTTCGGCCATTACAATTGTCTGCGCGAAGTGGAACCTAAAGAAGCACTTGAAGCTCTGTCGGCGTTGGGCGTTAGCACGGCGCGATGAAACTGCGATGAAATTGAAAGACCTTGCATCGAAGCTGGCACGCGAATTTCGCGGCGACGGCGAAGTCGACATCATTATGCCCGCGCCGATCGAGGCCGCCGGCCCCGGCACGATAATCTTCGTGGCGAACGAAAAGTATGCGCCAATGCTCGAATCGACGACCGCCTCATGCGTCATCGTGCCCGAACAATTTGCCGCGCGCGCGAAGTGTCCGGTGCTCATCAGCCCGAATCCATACTTCGATTTTTCGCGCACGTTGGCAATTTTCTTTCCTGCCCCAAAGCCGAAACCAGGAATCGATTCCAGCGCGCAGGTCGCATTCGATGCGGTGATTGGCGAGAACGCGTCGGTCGGCGCGTTCGCCGTGATCGGAGCGCGCGTGCGCATCGGGAAAAACGCGACCCTCCACCCGCATGTAGTGATCTATCCGAACGTGAACATCGGCGATGATTTCGTTTGTCATAGCCACGTCTCGATTCGCGAGGGCGTGTCGATCGGCAATCGCGTTACGCTGCTCAGCGGCGCGGTGATCGGCGCGGATGGTTTCGGTTTCGGCGAGCATGACGGCGAGCTGTTCAAGATTCCGCAGGTCGGCACAGTGGTGCTCGAAGATGACGTCGAGATCGGCTCCAACTCGACGGTCGATCGCGCGACCATCGGCGCGACGATTCTTCATCGTGGCGTGAAGCTCGACGACCAGGTGCATATCGGACACAACTGCGAGGTCGGCGAGTACTCGCGCTTCGCGGCATTCGTCGGAATCGCGGGCTCGGTGAAAATCGGCAAATGGTGCCAGTTCGGGGGCAACTCCGGATGCGCCGATCACGTCACGATCGGCGATCGCGTGATGGTGGCCGCCAAGTCCGGCATCCATACCGATGTCAAAAGTGATACGATCGTGGGCGGATATCCTGCCGTCGAGGTGCGGCAATGGCGCCGCTATTCGATGGCGTTGCCGCGCCTGCCGGAATTAATTCGCCGTCTGCGCGCGCTCGAGGATCGGCTCGAAGGATTGATCAAATCGAGAAGTTGACGCTCCCATGAACGTTTCGAGGCGGATTTTGTTGCTGCTGGCGGCGGGACTCGTCGCGACCGCGCTCGCCGGATGTTTCTCACCGCTCCTTTTCCTCGGCGGTCTCGGCTTCACCGGCTATCAGTATCATGAGAAGGAGGGGGTGTTCGCGCCCGGCCAGCCGCTCGGTGGTCCCGCGCCTGCAACCGACGACAAAAACAAATCGGCGTCATCCAATCCCGACGCTGTGCCCACGCCCAGCGCCGCCAACATCGAGTAGGCGGGAACCGTTGCCGAAGTTTTCCGGTTACTTGATCAGAGAGGATCACGATGAAGACCAGGGTTAGAAACCTCGTCACGCGACGCGGGTTCGTTCTCGGTTCGCTCGCCGGAGCCGCCGCGCTGATCGTCGATCGGACTTTCATCCGCGCGGATGATTCAGCAAACGTCGCGGCGGGCGAGATTCAAAAAGTATCGATCGTCGAGTTCAGCAACGCGGGCGAAAAGAAGGGAACCATCACGGCGGACAAAGTCGTGAAGACCGACGCAGAATGGAAAAGCCAGTTGACGCCGGAGCAGTACAAGATCACGCGCCAAGCAGGCACCGAACCGCCCTTCGCGAACAAATATGACAAATGGCATGAGAAGGGCATCTTCCGCTGCATATGTTGCGGAACCGCGCTCTTCAGCTCGGATACCAAATTCGACTCCGGCACCGGATGGCCGAGCTTCTGGGCGCCCATCGCACCGGAAAACATCGCGACCAAAACCGACAGCAGCCTCTTCATGACCCGCACCGAGGTATTGTGCAAACGCTGCGACGCGCATTTGGGCCACGTCTTCGACGATGGACCCGCGCCGACCGGCCTGCGCTATTGCATGAACTCCGCAGCGCTCGATTTCGTGAAAGCTGACACGCCGGAGAAAACCTGAATCGGTTCATGTTTTGATGAATTTTACCAAACGAAGCCAAATAGTGCCGGAAAAGCCTCGATCTTTTGTTTTCGCGAGGTGGAAATTTGACCACTTTTCGGTCGAATTTGATCACTAATTCGGCGCGCAACTACGATCGCGCGCAGAGTCCGGCAAGGTTGGCAAACGTCGCTTAGTCACTACCGACGCTACGTCGGTTTAACTTACTAATTGGCGACTGATGCTACATCCTGTAGCGCTTGCGACGCGCGCTCGATAAT
>DATGKG010000067.1:0-7948 GCA_035294805.1 Binataceae bacterium (SeqCode)
TCGCGCGCTTCTGCAGTAGCTTCTCCAGCACATCGAGATCGCGCACCGCGCCAGCCTGCTTGCCGAGCCACTTTAGCCGCTCGTCCATCACCTTGGGCCGCAACGATGAAATGTATGGCGCGAACAAAAGGACCGACGAGCGCAGACGGCGCGTCGCGATTCTCACCTGATGCACCGCCTCCGGCTCACCGCGTTGCGCTGCAGGAATTTGATCGAGCAAGGCGCGCAGATGAACTGCGACGATGGTGCGCGCGGCCGAGCCGGCAGCATCGTGCGGTTGAACGGTGAACTTCGCGCCTGCCAAGAGAAGGTGATGAGTCTGCCGCGATCATGCTGTTACAAATTGCGATGCGGAAAAATCAGACTGCCTTCTGTCGTCCCACAACTGCGGCAGATGCGTCAAGCAGGTGCGACTTCTTGCGGCCGCCGATTCGCTGGCGCAGCACCGTGCGGCGACCCAGCAGCTTCGCGAGGAGATCGATACGCTTCTCGCAGCTCCACAGCTCCAGGTCGGCGCGCTCGGAACCCGCATCGACATCGATGAAAATCTTGCCGGGTGCGTAGCTCACGTGGAGATCTTTGACCACGCCGAAATGCGTGCGATCGAGCGCGTCGGCGACGCGCAGGATCGCGGCCAGCGCGCGCACCCATCGGCGCTTCTCCTCGGGCAGCGCATACAGCTCGGGCGAATCGACCTTCGCGCCCTGCTTGCGATGGCCGCGCGCGACCTGCGCGATACTTTCGATTTCGTCGGGCGTGAAGCCGAACAGGTCGGCATTCTTGATCAGATAGTAGGAGTGACGGTTGTGACGATCGTGATCGATGCTATGGCCGATGTCGTGCAGGAGCGCCGCGTATTCGAGAATCTCGCGCGAGTTCGGGGGCAGTTCGAGCGATTCCGCAGTCGCATCGAAAAGCTGACCCGAGAGTCTGGCGACGGTCTGGCCATGCGCATTGCTGCCCTCGAACTTCTGCGCGAGCGCCGCCACCGAATGCTTGCGGGCGTCGATCGCTTCGCGGCGGCTCGCGATGCCGGCGAGCTCGAGCAGCAAGCCTTCGCGCAATGCCCATGTGCATGCGACCAGAAGCGGCGCCCCCGAATGGCGCAGGATGTGGTCAGTGAGAATCGCCGCCGCGGGCATTAGATCCGCCCGCTTGGCATCGATGCCGGGCAACTCGATTCGATCGGAAAGATCGCATTCCAGGATGCGGCGGCGAACTTGCGCGACCTCCTCGGCCGATGCGGTCGCGCCGCTAAGCCGGCCCAGCTCCTCGCCGCGTGCCGCGCGAGCCATCGCCACCAGCGTGTTGACGGTGCCCGAGGTGCCGATCGCGCGCTCGACGCCTTCGCGCTTCGCGCTCTTGAGGAGGTCGCCCATCACTTCGCCGAGATGGGCCTCCAGATCGCGAACCTGGCGCGGCGTCGGCGGATCGTCGGCGAGAAATTGTTCGCTGAGGCGCGAAACACCCAGCTTGAGGCTGCGCATCCACATCGGCTCGCCATTGCGAACCATCACCAACTCGACGCTGCCGCCGCCGATGTCGACCAGCAGATGCGGTCCGCCTTCGAGGCCCATCGCGTGACGCGCGGCGACGAAGATAAGACGCGCCTCCTCGGCGCCGGGGATGATCTCGACCTTGATGCCGGTCTCGCGCCGGATGCGCGCGACGAACTCGGCGCTGTTGCTGGTTTCGCGAACGGCGCTGGTCGCGACTGCGCGCACGCGATTGACGCGCCGAACCTTGATAAGCTTCTGGAAATTGCTGAGGGTGCGAACCGCGAGGTCCATCGCCTCCTTGCTCAGCGCGCCGGTTTCGAAGGCGCGCCGCCCGAGGCGGACGGTCTCCTTCACGCGATCGACGACATCAATGTTACCGTCGCGATTCACGTCGGCAATCACCATGTGGACTGAGTTCGTCCCAACGTCGATAGCCGCAAGCCGCATAAATCGAGGGTAGCGGTCCCAAAGAGACAAGTCATTACTCTTATGTTAAGTCTCAGCAAATTTTCCTCGGGTTCCTCTTCTTGGCATGCGCGCGCGCCACTATCCTTGATGAGATGAGTGCCGCGGCAATAACCGGCGAGTCGCACCTCGAGGCAGGATCGGCGCAAAAGTGGCTGATCGCGATCGCGGTGATGCTCGGCACCACGCTCGAGGTCCTCGATACTTCGATAGTCAACGTCGCTCTGCCTCATATGCAGGGCACGTTCTCCGCCAGCGTCGACGAGATTGCGTGGGTCGTCACCAGCTATTTGGTCGCCAACGGCATCATGATCCCGATGACGGGATGGATCTCCTCGCGCTTCGGGCGCAAGCGCTACTTCATGGCATCGGTCGGCGTGTTCGTGGCGGCGTCGGGTCTATGCGGTGCGGCCACCTCGCTCAACGAAATGGTCATCTTCCGGCTGATTCAGGGCGCGGCCGGCGCCGCGATGATCCCGTCGTCGCAAGCGATCCTGATGGAGACGTTTCCACCAGCGGAGCAGCAGATGGCGATGGCGATGTGGGGCGTCGGGCTGATGGTCGCGCCGATTATGGGTCCGACGCTGGGCGGATGGATTACTGACAACTGGAATTGGCGCTGGAATTTTTACATCAACCTGCCAATCGGTGCGGCAGCGCTGCTGATGGTATGGACGTTCGTGCACGACCCGGCGTTTCTGCGCCAACGGCGCGCGAAGGGCGGGCGCGTCGATTACCTCGGCATCGCCTGCCTCGTTCTCGGCCTGGGCATGATGCAGATCGTGCTCGACCGCGGCCAGCGCGCGGATTGGTTCAACGCACCCTGGGTTTGGTATTTCACCATCGTGTCGGCTGCGGCGCTGATCATCCTCGTGATTCATGAGCTGCGCTTTTCGGAGCCGATTCTCGACTTGCGCATCATGGGCATCCCGGCATTCGATCTATCAGTTAGCCTCCAGGTTGCGATGAGCTTCGCGCTGTATGGCACTGGACTGCTCAATCCGATCTTCCTTCAGGAATTCATGGGCTACACCGCATGGCGAGCCGGGCTGGTGCTCGCGCCGCGCGGACTCGGCACGATGTGCTCGATGATGCTGATCGGCCAACTCGCCAGACTCAAATTCGATACGCGCCCATTGATAGGGGTCGGCTTCGTCCTGATGGCGATCTCGCTGTGGACGATGTCGAACTGGACTCTGGGCGTGAGCACCTGGGTGGTCGTTTGGCCCAGTCTCACGATGGGAGTCGGGATGGGCTTCATCTTCCCGACCTTGTCGGCCACGACACTATCGGTCGTCAGTCGCGAGCGAATGGGATATGCGGCTAGTCTCTACAATATGATGCGCAATGCCGGCGCGGCGATCGGCATTTCCTACATGACGACGTCGCTGGTGAATCATGAGCAGATTCATCAGTCCTATCTGGTTGAGCATTTCTCGGTCTTCGACGCATGGCGGATGAGCAACGTCGCACCGCAGATGGCAGGCGCGCATAGCTTCTCATACATCCCTCAAATGGTGGGCGGAAGTCATCAAGGCTTCGCTGGAGTGTATGGAATGATCCAGGCGCAGGCCGCGATACTATCGTTCAACGACATCTATCGCGTGCTGGCATTAGGGATGACGATCCTGATTCCGTCGTTCCTGTTGCTTCGGCGCGTTGGCGCGGGCACCGCCGGCGCCGCGCACTGATCAAGGGATCGCCGCGAACACGCGTTTGAACGTCTCGAACGCGCCGCGATCGAATAGTACGAACTCCACCAATTTCAGCGAGGACGGACCGCCGAGATGGTCGCGAACTTCCTCGAGCATCACCTGCGCGCACCGATCGAGCGGGAATCCCGCGATACCGGTGCCGATTGCGGGATATGCGATGCTCGCGAGCTTGCGCTCCGATGCCCGCAGGAGCGAATTACGCGTCGAGGCGCGCAGATTTTCCTCCGAGGTGCGGCCGCCGAGATGCATGCTGGCGGCATGGATGACGAACTTCGCCTTGAGCTTGCCGGCGCTGGTCACCGCAGCTTCGCCGAGCGCGATGGGGCCGATCCGATCGCATTCCTGCTGAATCGCGGGACCGCCCTTGCTGCGGATCGCGCCCGCGACGCCGGCGCCAAGGATCAAATCGTTGTTGGCCGCGTTGACGATCGCATCGACCGCGCATTCGGTGATATCGCCCTGAGAGATTCTCACGTGGTCCCGCCAGCTCGCTGGTGATTTCGTCATGACGCCATAAGCTTCCATCCGGTCGCGCGTTCGCGCAAGTTGACGGTCCACGCGCGGCGCGCGATTGTAGTCGCAACTTCCCAATCGGAGATTCACGTGGACAAAAATAGCGTTGTCATTCCATCGGAAATGCAGGCCATGTACGACAACTTTCATTTCGCGCCGGCGATCAAAGATGGCGATCGCCTTTTCTGCTCCGGCGTGATCGGAATCGGGCCTGATGGCAAAGCGTCGAGCGATCCCGAAGCGCAATTTACGCAAGCATTCGAATCGTTGAAGTCGGTGCTGAGCGCGGCGGGCGCATCGATGGGCGACGTGGTCGACATCACCACTTTCCACGTCGGGCTCCAGAAGAACATCCGCACGTTCACCCAAGTGAAGGATCGCTATGTCAGCGCGCCCTATCCGGCATGGACCGCGATCGGGATCAGCGAACTCGCGTTTCCCGGCGGTCTGGTCGAGATTAAAGCAGTCGCGCGGCTGAAGAAGTAGGGGCGGCGCCATGGATCGCAGAAAATCGATCCGGTTGACACCGGAAGAATCGCGCCAGTTCATGGAGGAAGGTCGCACGGCGATGCTCGCGACCAACGGCCGCGACGGTTATCCGCATCTGATCGCGATGTGGTATGCGGTCAAGGACGGCGACCTCGTGATGACGACCTACGGCAGGTCGCAGAAAGCGGTGAACATCCGGCGCGATCCGCGCGCGACGATGATGTGGGAAGCGGGAACCTCCTACAACAAGCTGCGCGGCCTGATGATTCGCGGACGCGCCGAGATCGTCGAGGACCCGAAGTTCACTTACGAGGTCTTGCGCCTGGTCGGCAAGAAGATGAGCGGCATCAGTTCGGTCTCGCCCGAGCAAAATGCCGCGCTCGAGGCGCAAGCGACCAAGCGCGTCGTGATCCGATTCCATCCCGAGAAATTTTCGAGCTGGGATCACAGCAAGATGTAGGGGCACTCGAGGAGCACCCCCACGCGAATTCTTCTGGTGGTGATGGTTAGCTATCGCTTTTGGAGCGCCGCCATCGCTTCCTGCATCTCGCCGATGCCCTTCTTCGCCGACGGGCGCGTCTGCACGTGATTCCACCATGCCGCGAGCTTGGGACGACCCTCCATTGGAGGCTTCGCGCCGAATGACGGCAGCAGTGCGTTGCAGAAGAAAATCGTCGGCGCGATCGCGCAATCGGCGAAGGTGAAATCCGCGCTCGCCGCAAAGCCGCTCTCACCCAGCATCTTTTCGAGCTCGTCGAGGCGCTTGTTCACTTCGGTAAGCTTTTCGTTCACCACTTTGTCGTCGCGCGTCTTGGGATTCATGTGGCCGAAGAGAGCGCGCACCGGAGGCTCGAGGTACAGGTCGTGGAAGCGCGTGAAGAGGCGTACCCTGGCGCGCGCTTCCGGCGACTTCGGCAGCAGCGGTTTTTCGGGAAATTTTTCTTCGAGATATTCATTTATGACTTCCGACTCGGGAATGATGACGCCATCGGCATCGAGGCAGGGAATTTTTCCGAGCGGATTGATTTTCTGATATTCGGCAGAATGGAGCCCGCCGGGCGGTTCCACGAAATCGATCTTCAACCCCTTGTCATAGATCGCAATGCGCGTCTTGGTTGCGAAGTTGGAAAGATTGGTCTGATAAAGTTTCATCGAACTCCTCGTTGTGAACGCTTATCTCAAAAGCTGCGCGTCTACAGCAAGTGCTACTGACCTCCCTCGGTTTGCTTGAACACGAACAGCATCGAATCGGTGAACTCTTCCGGATGTTCAAGCTGCGGATAATGTCCGGAGGTTTTGAAGACAATCGTAGCCGAGCCGGGCAGCGCTCCGTGAATTGCGTCACCCTGGCGCGAACCGAAATAGGGATCCTTGCCACCCCATGTGACGACCGTGAGCAGGTTGAAAATCTGCCCCATCTTCGACCGGATGTGGCCCTCGTCCTTCGGAATCGAGTTGAGCATCTCGGTTTCGGCCTGCATGTCGCCGGCGAGCTGCCCCATCATGCGCTCGTACATGAAGCCCGGCATCGGAGGCAGATCGAAGAAGCTGTCGTGCGCCTGCGTCTGCATCGCGTCGACTGAGGTGGGCAGCAGATCGGTCCGGAGCTTCTTGGCGGAGGCCTCGCCAAACAGTCCGCCCGAGACGAGAATCAGTCGCTCCACTTTGTCCGGATGATCGACCGAATAGTAGAGCGCGACATCGGCGCCGAGATCCCATCCGATCAGATTGACTTTGTCGAGTTTCATCTGCTCGATGAACTTGTCGAGCCCCGCCGCCTCGTATGCGATCGAATGATCGACCTGCTTGTGCTCGGAATCCGCGAATCCATACAGGTTGGGCGCAATCACCTTATAGTGACCCTCGCCGATCGGGCCCATCACGTCGCGCCACACCAGCGCGGCATTCGGTCCGAGGCCGTGGATGAGGATCACCGGCTCCATCTCGGGATAGCCGCCGTTGATGTAGTAGGTCATCAGGCCTTCATCGAGGCCGATTTCCTGCTTGCTGACGCCGGACCATCCCAGTTCCGTCGATTGCACCCATCGCAAAACGCCGATCGGGCTTTTGTAGAACGCGCCGAGGATGATCGCGATGATGACCGCGCCGAGCGGCCCCGCGATGTTGAGCCATGCGTGACGGCGGCTCTTGCCGGCGATCAACTCGCCGCGAACTTCGGCCTCGCGGCGGCGCCGCTCGAGTTCCTCGGGCGCGAGGTTTTCGTCGCCTCGGCGATGCGAGAATTTCGGGCCGGCAGGCATAGAGACTATGGTGCGGGTGACGCTTTCGCGGCCGGTGACGCAACCGACGCGGGTTTCGCACTCGCGGTTTTGCTGGATTCTTCCGACTTCCGGATCGAGGTGCGAGGAAGGTCTACCTCGCTATCGTCGTCGTCATCTTCTTCGGCCTCGCGATCCTTCTCCATCTGCTCGAGGCGCGCGGAGATGCGATCCATTTCCTGGGTCGCTTCGTGGACTGCCTTGGCCGCATGATCGGCGGCCTTCATCGCGTCGGCGGAAGCCTCGAGCGCTTTGTCGGCGGCTTCTTCGGCTCGGGCGGCCGAGGCTTGCGATCGCGCGGCAGCTTCCTCGGCGTTCTCGGCCTTCTTTTCCCCCATCCATGAGCATCCGGCGATGGCGACCGCCAGCATCATCGAAGCTGCGATGCATAGCGTGCGCGCGACGCTCCCTGATTTCGATGCGAACCGCATGCTCAAGTCTCTCTGCCCGCGAATGCAGACGCGCCGATCCTAGCAGACCGCGCCCCCAGAACGGAGCGCGGTCCGCAGTCGTGAAATTTCCGATTTTCCAAAGCCGAGTTTACTTCGGCGCGAGTGCTTCCATGGCGCGCTCGTCGGGCATCGGCGCCATATCGGTCCTGAGCGGTTGAATACACACGTGAGTGGCGCCGGCCTTCAGATGGGCATCGATACGATCGCGGATTTGCGTCTCGGTGCCCCACGCCACGATCGCATCGACCAGCCGATCACTACATCCGTTCTCGAACTCCTCGTCCTTCCATCCGAGGTTCTTGAGATTGTTGGTGTAGTTGGGCAACCGTGGCACATAGGTCTTCATGAAATGGCGCGCTGCGGTACGCGCCGCAGTGGCATCGGTCGAAAGGATGACCTTCTGCTCGACGCATACCCACGGCTTCGGACCGATTTGCGCACGAACCTTCGCGGTGTGCTCGGGTGGCACAAAATAGGTATGCGTGCCCTGCGTCTCGGCAGCGCATAGCGCGAGCATCTTTGGATGTAGCGCGGCG
>DATGKG010000068.1:0-3973 GCA_035294805.1 Binataceae bacterium (SeqCode)
CATCGCGGTCGGCATCGGCGTCGGATGGGCGACAGGCTCGAATGCGCGGCGGCGCAATGGCGCACTCGGCGGCGTCGTCGGCGGCGCGCTTGGCGGGCTCTTCTATCAAAGCCTCACTGTGACATTTCCGCAGGCTTTCGGACGCGCCATCGCGATCATCGTGCTCGGCACGCTGATCGGATTCTTTATCGGACTCGTCAGCGAGCTGCTCAAGCGGGGATGGCTGATGGTCGTTCGCAGCCAGAGCCGCAACGCGCGCGAGGGCCGCGAGTATCCGCTCGCCAAACAGGTCACCATCATCGGACGCGCCGAGGAATGCGACGTCGGCCTCTTCGGCGATCAGAGCGTGCTCGGCCAGCACGCGATCATACGGCTGGAGGGGAAAAACTACTCGATCCAACCGACCGGCGGAGGTGCGGTGACGGTCAATCATCACCCGGTCGCCGGCCGCCAGATGCTGCGCAATGGCGATCGCATCGAAGTCGGTGGCACGCTGTTTCTTTATCGCGAGCGCACCCAGGCGGCGCAGGGTTAGAACGCGTGACGGCTAAACTGCGATCGCCACATGCCCTCATCATTTTGCTGGCGCTGGCGATCGCCGGATGTAGCGCGGTTGGGCAAAATGGATCGAATCCACCGGTCGCAACCAACTCTGTTGAGACCGTCGAGTACTATCCGTATCAGGTCAAAGGTTACCAGAATTCCTATCCGCCGCGCTCGATTGTGGTCCTGATGCCGACCGATGTGCGCGACTTGAGCGGTCCCAATACCGCGCCGCTCGGCAGCCAACCCGCCATCGGCATCGTCACCGATCAATCGGATAACGTGGTGGTGAGGCTGTTCAGTCAGCCGCTTGCGCCGATACTTCAAAGCGCGATCGGCCGTTCCGCCGAGGAAGCGGGTTTTCATGCGACGCCCACCAAGCAAAGCGTCTACGATAGCGACGCGAAACTGAATACCGACTATGTGATGGTGACGAACATCACCAAATGCTGGGTGAAGAAGCATCGCGGCCCCAACGGCATGTACGGCCCGACCTGGAGCACGGAGGCCGACATCGCGCTGCAGGTGACGGTGTATAAGCCTCCGTTCAAGGTTCCGTTCTGGCAGGGCACGAGCCCGCAGTCCTACTTCGATCCGCCGATCGGAAGCTTCGGCCTGGGTCCCGACGATGAGGCCGGCATCTATGATCAGCCGGGCCAGGTATTATCGGTTGCAATGACGCGCGCGGTCGCAGGCATCTTCGAGCGCGAGGATTTGCGGATGCTGATCCAGAGCGACCACATGACGGGGCACTGAGTTGTATTCGATCAGAATGCTGCCGATTTCTTCGGCTTCCGATGACTTTGCGGTTCCGTTAGCCTAATGCCCCGAGCGCCATTGCGCGCGAATGGTTCAGCTATCGGACGCGCGCACCATCCGGACTGCCCAACATTCGACCTAGCCCTCAATCAGGTTAATCGCGATGCCCGATATTCAGACCAATACCTTCGAGATGACGCGCCCCGCTTCGTCGCCCGATGGAGCGCCGTGGTCGCGGCGCAATTTTCCACCGTGCATCCTGTGCATCTTCGGCGGCGCCGGCGACTTGAGCCATCGCAAGCTCCTGCCCGCACTGTACAACCTGATGGTCGAAGGTCTGATGCCGCAGAAATTCGCCATCGTCGCCTTCTCGATCGAGGATCTCGACAACGAGAAGTATCGCGCGTTCGCGCGCGACGGGATCGAAAAATTCTCCCGCCAGAAACTCACAGATGAGAACTGGAACCGCTTCGCGCCGCTGCTGCGCTTCGTGCGCGGCAGCTTCACCAACACTGGGGACTACGCCAAGCTGCGCCAGCGCCTCGATGACATCGCGAATGAGGTCGGCGCCGGCGACAATCGCATCTTCTATTTCGCGGTCCCGCCCGATTTTATCGAGACCTGCGCGGCGCGGCTCAATAGCGCGGGGATGATTTCGCGCAACGAACGCCCTTTCACTCGCGTGGTGATCGAGAAGCCGATCGGTCGCGACTACGCCAGTGCGCATGACATCAACGATCGCCTCTCGAAGCATTTCGCGGAAGACCAGATTTTTCGCATCGACCACTATCTCGGCAAGGAGACGGTGGAAAACCTGATGGTGCTGCGGTTCGCGAATGCGATTTTCGAGCCGCTGTGGAACGCGAAGTTCATCGACCACGTCCAGATCACCGTCGCCGAGTCCGAGGGCGTCGGCACTCGCGCGGGTTACTACGAGCATGCGGGCGCGCTGCGCGACATGGTGCAGAGCCATATGCTTCAGGTCCTGTCGCTACTCGCGATGGAGCCGCCACGCACTACCGAGGCCAACTCGGTGCGCGACGCGAAGCTCGACGTGCTGCGCACGCTGCGGCCGTTCACTCGCGAGGACGTCGATAAATGGGTGGTGCGCGGCCAATACACCGAGGGTCTCATCCAGGGGCAGCAGGTGAAGGGCTATCGCGAGGAGGAACACGTGGCGCCCGACTCGAACGTGGAAACCTTCGTCGCGCTCAAATGCTTCATCGAGAACTGGCGTTGGGCCGGGGTGCCATTTTACCTGCGCACCGGAAAGCGGCTCCCCAAGCGGGCGAGCGAGATCGCGATCTATTTCAATTCGGTGCCGCGCATATTGTTCAACTCCGCGCCGCGCGCGCCGCTGGCGCCCAATCTGCTCAGCATCAGGATTCAGCCCGAGGAAGGACTCGGCCTCAACATCATTTCGAAGATGCCGGGGCCGGACTTGCGCCTGGCGCCGGTCAAGGTCGATTTCCATCAGCAGAGCGTGTCGCCCGAGGCCTACGAGACCCTGCTGCGCGACGTGATGCTCGGCGATCAGACGCTCTTTATGCGGCGTGACAGCGTCGAAATCTCGTGGCAATTCATACAGCCGATACTGGACGTGTGGGCTGAAACTTCAGTAGAACCGCCAATGTACGCCGCGGGGTCGTGGGGACCCCTCGAGTCGGCATTGATGATCGCGGCCGACAAGCGGAGCTGGCGAACGCTATGATGCATCGGCGCTAGGGTGGCGCCGGGGACGCAAAACAAAATGGGGCAACAGCAGGCGCCGATCCTCTCCGACCATCTACACATACGTAAAAAAACTTCGATGCCGCCGGCCGACCTGGCGCAGGTGATAGGACGCATCGCGCTGGCCGGCAAACTGATCGCAGGCGAAATCGCGCGCGCATCGATCGCCGGCGGACTGGGATATTCCGGCGATACCAACGTCCATGGCGAGGAGCAAAAGAAGCTCGACGACTGGACCAATGAGGTTTTCCTGCGCCTGTTCGAGAACTGCGATCCGGTATGCAGCCTGATTTCCGAGGAGATGGAATCGCCCAAGCACTATGAGCGCAGTTGTCATAGCCGCGATCGCGCCAGCTATGCGGTTCTGGTTGACCCGCTCGATGGTTCCTCGAATACCGATACCAACGGATCGCTCGGAACGATTTTTTCCATACGCAAGCGCGCGCCGCGACACAGCGACGATGTGAAGGACCTGCTCGCGCCGGGCTCGCATCAGGTCGCGGCCGGTTACGTTTTGTATGGCCCCGCGATGCAGCTCATCTACACCTCGGGCGCGGGCGTCGACATGTTCACCTTCGATCCGCAGATCGCCGAATTCGTGCTGTGGAGGGAAAATCTCAAGATGCCGCAGCGCGGACCGTATTACTCCTGCAATCAGGGCAACATCACGAAATGGCATCCTGGCGCGCAGAATCTGGTCAGGCATATGACCAGCCGCAAGGACAAGCAGAGCAGCTATTCGCTTCGATACTGCGGCGCATTCGTCGCAGATTTCCATCGATGCCTGATCGACGGCGGTATGTATCTATATCCGGGCGAGATCAGCACCGACGGCAAGAGCAAGGGCAAACTGCGTCTGATGTACGAATGTGCGCCGCTGGGGATGGTCGCGGAGCAGGCGGGCGGCCGCGCTTCCAATGGCAAGGGGCGTATCCTCGAT
>DATGKG010000069.1:0-2443 GCA_035294805.1 Binataceae bacterium (SeqCode)
ATCGCGAGAATAATCCGCAGTGAATGAAACCGTTGTGATCGCCCCGCTTCACATCAATTCAGCGCGACTGCGCACGGAATCCGACTCTCTCATATTCCGGACTCAATCGCTGTTGGGGCAGATGCGCACGATTTCAGATGAGTTGGTTCTTGCCAGGGCTAACGCCAACAAGCTGCGCGACGAGGCCCGCAGGCTGGAAGAGCTTCGCCGCCAACTGGAAAACAACGATGAAGCGCGCCGCCTCTTCGTCGAATCGATTCGATTCACCGATTGCGACATCTTCGACGATCCCGAGCTTCTCATCGAGATCAACGCCGCCGAGCTCGAATGTGAGCGATGCGGCAAAGCGCAGCGATTGGTCGCGGTCGTCCGTTTTAAAGCGCTGTCAGAGCTGCTCGCCATCTGCGGCGGATGCTTCCAAAAGTTGAGCGAGATATCGTTGGGAGCCGTTGTCTAACCGACTCTAGCGACAAAGCTCTTTCGCTATCGATTGCAAACAACGATAGAACAATTTAGCATTAAAACTATCTATTGAATCCTAACGGTGATTGTCATGGCGGTGAGCAGGTTGGTTCCGAACTCACATTTTAGGACCGTGACCGAGATTGCCGACGAACTCCACGTTCATCGCATTACCATCTACAGACTTTTGAAGGATGGTAAACTTCCCGGCTTCAAAATCGGTCGCGTATGGCGGTTTGACAGCGAGCAGGTGCGCCAGTGGCTCAACGAGAAGAACCACCAATCGGCCGCGACGGGCGCGCGCAATGAGGCCCTCCAACGATAAGATGAGTGCACGACGGATTTTTCGCGCCCGCATCTGAGTCGATAGTCCCTCGCTCCTTGCACGCCAGAGCGACTTTACTATAGCTCTACGTTCAGCCGAAAATTGCGGGAATGCTGACGAGCCTGGGCTCGAGCGGCGCGCACCACTGTTTGGCTGAAGTGCGATGGAATCTCCTATCAAATACGCGAAGAGTGACGGCATCCACATCGCTTACAGGATTTTTGGCGACGGTCCGCGCGATATCGTGCTCATCCCCGGAACGCTTTCCAATGTCGAAATGTATTGGGACTTCCCTGTCAATGAGTACCTGCTGAAGCGGCTTACCTCTTTCGCGCGGGTCATCGTTTTCGACAAACGCGGCCAGGGGCTTTCCGATCGGGTCGGCGAGCAAACTCTCGAAGAACGCATCGGTGATGTGAAAGCGGTGATGGATGCGGCGGGCTCCAGCCGCGCTACCATCTTCGGATGGTCGGAGGGCGCACCGATGTCGCTGATGTTCACCGCCACCTATCCCGAGCGAACCTCGGCGCTCGTATTGTGCGGCGGTTTCGCATCGATGAAGGCCCAGCCGTGGGCAATTGACGAGGCGGTCTGGGAGGGGGCGTTGCGCCAATTCGAAAAACATTGGGGCGAAGGAATCCTGGTTCCGATCAATGCGCCAAGCCGCGCGAAGGACGAGACATTCGTAAGATGGTTCGCGCGTCTCGAGCGCGCCACCGCCAGTCCGGGCGCAATCGTGAGTCTTTTCAGAGCCAACTACGGAATCGATGTCCGCCCTATTCTCCCCTCGATCCACGCGCCGACGCTGATTCTCCATCGAACCGGGGACAAGACGGTTCCGTTTGAAGCCGGTCGTTATATTGGGCAGAACATTCCGGGCGCGAAATTCATCGAACTTCCCGGCGAGGACCATCTCCTCCAAGCTTACGATCAGGAATCGCTGGATCATCTCCTCGATGAAGTCGAGGAGTTCATCACCGGCGCACGGCATCGGCCCGAGCCGGAGCGTGTGCTCGCCACCGTAATGTTCACCGACATCGTTAACTCCACCGTGCACGCCGCGCAGATGGGCGATCAGCATTGGCGCGAGTTGCTCAAGCAATACTACGAAGCGTTGGGCAAAGAACTCGCCGCCTTTCAGGGGCATCAGGTAAACACCGCCGGCGATGGCGTGCTGGCGACCTTTCAGGGACCGGCGCGTGCGATCCGCTGCGCCTGCGCGATTCGCGAGCGTCTGAAGCCGTTGGGACTGCAGGTCCGAACTGGACTGCACACCGGAGAATGCGAGCTCATCGGCAACGACGTGGGCGGAATCGCGGTGCACATCGGAGCGCGAGTGGAGGCTGCCGCAAATCCGGACGAGGTGCTGGTGTCCAGCACTGTGAAAGATCTCGTGGCAGGATCGGGTATCAAGTTCGCCGATCGCGGGACACATAGCCTGAAGGGGGTCCCGGAAAAATGGCACCTGTTCGGCGTCCAGTTATAAGCGAATTATCGCGTAAGCCACTTTGGATTCGCGATCGAAAGCGCATCCGATAGCGACTGCTTGATATGCGCCCGCAGCCGCTCATCGTCGAGGCTGAACTCGCCCTTGCGAATGCGGTCCGACAGCTCGCGGCTCAGCGTCTCGAGATCGCCCTCGTGGCCGAGGATCGC
>DATGKG010000070.1:0-2286 GCA_035294805.1 Binataceae bacterium (SeqCode)
CGGCTAAGGCCTCGCGGTCGGGCAAAATCGGCGTCATCGGCACCGAGGCGACGATTGCTTCCAGTGCGTATACGCGCGCGATTCAATCTGCGCGTCCGCGCGCGGAGATCTACACCCGCGCATGTCCGCTGCTGGTGCCGCTGGTCGAGGAGGGATTTCTCGACAACGAAATCGCCGAGAAGACGGTCCAGTTTTATCTGGAGAGCCTCAAGGCGAGCGGCATCGATACGCTGCTGCTCGGATGCACGCATTATCCGCTCCTGCGGCCGCTCTTTCAGCGCGTGATGGGCCCCGGCGTCCGAATCATAGATTCCGCGACCGCGACCGCCGACGTGGTGCGCGAGCGTCTCGAGGCGTCGGGAATGGCTGGGCGCTCTGCTCATGGGAGCCAGAGTTTTTTCGTGACCGAATCTCCCGACCGCTTCGTACGCGTGGGCCGGCGCTTTTTCGGGCCCGAAGTCGAATCTGCGGTTAGAATAGAGAGATAATTCAGGACTGCCCATAGCCGCCACTCTTGCTAGAATGGCG
The DNA here is from genome assembly GCA_035294805.1 of Binataceae bacterium (SeqCode). Classification (GTDB taxonomy): domain Bacteria; phylum Desulfobacterota; class Binatia; order Binatales; family Binataceae; genus DATGKG01. The sequence goes on from DATGKG010000070.1 coordinate 529, forward strand.
GATCGGGCAACATTAGGAGGCGGTCCGAACCGCCGATCGGCTCGCAAAAGATGGCATCAACTTTTACCGAAATAGGGCGGAAGATCTTCGGCTCGAAGAACGACCGCGAGATCAAACGCATGCGGCCGTACGTCGACGAGATCAACGGCCTCGAAGCTGAGTTCGAAAAACTTTCCGACGACGAGCTGCGCGCGAAGGTTGCCGAGTGGAAGGCGACGCTTTCCGCGATCGAGGATCGAGAGCGCCGGGACGAGGCGATGCTCGACCTGCTGTCGCCCGTATTCGCCGCAGTGCGCGAGGCCAGCAAACGCACGCTCGGCCAGCGCCACTTCGATGTACAACTCATCGGCGGCATCGTCCTGCACGAGGGCAAGATCGCCGAGATGAAAACCGGCGAAGGCAAGACCCTCGTCGCCACGCTGCCCGCGGTGCTCAATGCGCTGACCGGTCGCGGCGTCCACGTCGTCACCGTCAACGATTACCTGGCCAAGCGCGACTCCGAATGGATGGGTCGTATCTACAACTTCCTGGGGCTCAGCGTCGGCGTCATCGTGCATGGGGTGACCGATCAGGAGCGCAAAGTCGCCTACAACGCGGATATCACCTACGGGCAAAATAACGAATTCGGCTTCGATTATTTGCGCGACAATATGAAGTTCAACCTGAACGACTACGTTCAGCGCGAACCTAACTTCGCCATTGTCGATGAGGTCGATTCGATTCTTATCGACGAGGCGCGTACACCGCTCATCATTTCGGGCGCGTCGGAAGAATCGACCGACACCTACTACGTCGTCGATCGCGCGATTCCGCGCCTCAAGAATGAAGAGCACTACACCATCGACGAGAAGCTCAAGACCGTCGCGCTCACCGAGGAAGGCGTCACCAAAGCGGAGCAGGTACTCGGGGTAGAGAATCTCTACGACCCGCGCAACATCCTCATTCTCCATCATGTGAACCAGGCACTGCGCGCGCACACGCTCTACAAGCGCGACGTCGACTATGTGGTCAAAGAAGGCGAGGTTATCATCGTCGATGAGTTCACCGGACGCCTGATGCCGGGTCGCCGCTGGAGCGACGGACTGCATCAAGCAGTGGAGGCGAAGGAAGGGGTCAAGATCGAATCCGAGAACCAGACCCTCGCGACGATTACGTTCCAGAATCTCTTCCGCATGTACAAAAAGCTCGCCGGCATGACCGGCACCGCCGATACCGAATCGGTCGAGTTCCGCGAGATTTACAACCTCGACGTGATGGTGATTCCCACCAACAAGCCGATGATCCGCATCGACCATCACGACATGATCTTCAAGACCGAGAGCGAAAAGTTCGACGCAGTTATCGATGAGATCGTCGAATGCAGCGAGAAGGGACAGCCGGTGCTGGTCGGCACCGTGTCGATCGAGAAATCCGAGCGGGTCGCCGAGAAGCTGAAGAAGACCGGCGTCAAGCATCACGTACTCAACGCGAAGAATCACGAGCGCGAGGCCGAAATCGTCGCGCAGGCGGGGCGTTTCAAAGCGGTGACGATATCGACCAACATGGCGGGTCGCGGCACGGACATCGTGCTCGGCGGCAATCCCGACGGCCTGGCGGCGAACGAGACCGGCACGCGCGATCCCGCGGATGCCAACTTTCAGCAGGCGCTGGCGCGACATCGCGAGCAATGCGCGCGTGAGCGTGAGCAGGTGCTGGCGGCCGGTGGCCTGCATATTCTGGGCACCGAGCGGCACGAGTCGCGGCGTATCGACAACCAGT
>DATGKG010000071.1:0-6325 GCA_035294805.1 Binataceae bacterium (SeqCode)
AGCTATTCAAGCCGTTCATCTACAGCAAGCTCGAAGAAAAGGGCTACGTCACCACGATCAAAAGCGCCAAGAAGATGGTCGAAAAGGAAGGCAAGGACGTCTGGGACATCCTGGACGACGTCATCCGCGAGCATCCGGTGCTGCTCAACCGTGCACCGACGCTGCATCGCTTGGGCATCCAGGCGTTCGAGCCGGTGCTGATCGAAGGCAAAGCGATTCAGCTCCATCCTCTTGTATGCGTCGCGTACAACGCGGACTTCGACGGCGACCAGATGGCGGTCCACGTGCCGCTTTCCATCGAGGCGCAGGTCGAATCGCGCGCGCTCATGATGTCGACCAACAACATCCTGTCGCCGGCGCACGGCAAGCCGATCATCGTGCCGACGCAGGACATGGTGCTCGGACTTTACTACATGACGCGCGAGCGTCCGCTGGCGGTTGGCGAAGGAAAATTCTTCGCGACCCCCGACGAAGTGCGCATCGCGTATGACCATGGCGAGATCGATCTCCACGCGAAGATCAACGTGCGTATGCGGGCGGTTCGCGTCGACGGAATTCCCGGTATTGACGATATGGCGCGCGAGAAGGCTGAGCAGGCCGAAAAGGCCAACGGCAAGGCTGCGCCGAAATCGAAGAAGGTCGCCAAGCACGCCGATGCGGAGGGCAACGGCGCTCCCGTATTCAAGCGGGTCGAGACGACGGTCGGCCGCATCCTGCTCAACGAGATCGTGCCGCCCGAGATTCCTTTTGCGGAAATCAACCGCACCATGAAGAAGAAGGAGCTCGGCAACCTCATCGACCTCGTCTATCGGAAGTGCGGCAACAAGGCGACAGTTATCTTCGCCGACCGCATGAAGGATATGGGCTACGAGTTCGCGACTCGCGCGGGAATTTCCATCTCCATCAAGGATATGAAGATTCCGTCGCAAAAGGCGCATCTGCTCGACGAAGCACAGAAGCAGGTCGCGGAGATTCAGAAGCAATACAACAACGGCGTCATCACCGACGGCGAGCGTTACAACAAAGTCGTCGACATCTCGGCTGAGGTTCAGGATCAGATCGGCGGCGCCGTCATCAAGGGGCTGTCGACCCAGGTATTCGGCAAGGACAAGGACGGCAAGGAAATTATCGGACCTTCGTTCAACCCGATTTTCATCATGGCCGATTCGGGCGCGCGCGGTTCCGAGCAGCAGATTCGTCAGCTCGCCGGACTGCGCGGTCTGATGGCGAAGCCGTCGGGTGAGATCATCGAGACGCCCATCACCGCGAACTTCCGCGAGGGACTCACGGTGCTGCAGTACTTCATTTCAACGCACGGCGCGCGCAAGGGCCTCGCCGACACCGCCTTGAAGACGGCCAACTCCGGTTATCTCACGCGGCGGCTGGTCGATGTGGCGCAGGATTCGATCATCACCGAAGACGACTGCGGCACGCTCGACGGTATCGAGATGACGCCGTTGGTCGAAGGCGGCGAGATCATCGAGAACCTCGGCGACCGCGTGCTGGGACGCGTCGCTCTCGAAGAGATCCGCGATCCGTTCACCAACGACGTTCTGGTGCGCGCCAACGACATGATCGACGAGGACAAGGTCCGCAAGATCGAAGATGCGGGCGTCGAGCGCGTGAAAATTCGCTCCGTGCTCACCTGTCAGTCGCGGGTCGGCGTATGCGTTAAGTGCTACGGACGCGATTTGGGCCGTGGCCATCTCGTCAATCTGGGCGAGGCGATCGGTATCATCGCGGCGCAATCGATTGGCGAGCCGGGCACGCAGCTTACGATGCGCACCTTCCATATCGGCGGTACCGCGAGCCGGCGCGCCGAGCAGACCACGCTGGAAGCGCGCAACGACGGCGTCTTGCGCCTGCACGGCGTCAACACCGTGAAAGCGCGTGACGGCAGTCTGGTCGTGATGACGCGCCACGGCGAAATCACCGTGGCCGAGCAGGTCACCTCCGACACCGGAGTGGTGCGCGAGCGCGAACGCGAGCGCTATCCGCTGGTTTACGGCGCGAAACTGCGCAAGGGCGACGGCGAGAAGATCAAGGGTGGCGAGCTGATCGCCGACTGGGATCCGTACACCACGCCGATCATCACCGAAGTCGGCGGCACGGTTAAGTACGGCGACATTCTCGAAGGCAAGACGATGGAAGAACGCGTCGATGAACGCACCGGCGCGCGATCAAACGTCATCATAGAAAATCGCGAACTCGACGTGCGCCCGCGTATCTCGATAAAAGACTCGCACGGCAAGACGCTGAAGCTCCCGCATAGCGAGAACATGGCGCGATACTTCCTGCCGGTCGGAGCGTACATCAACGTGCCCGAGGGTGCGGAAGTCTCGCCCGGCGACGTCATCGCGAAGATTCCGCGCGAGACCACCAAGACCAAAGACATCACCGGAGGTCTGCCGCGCGTCGCCGAGCTGTTCGAAGCGCGTAAGCCCAAGGAGTTTGCCGTTATCTCGGAAATCGACGGACAGGTTTCCTTCGGCAAGGACACCAAGGGCAAGCGCAAGGTTGTCGTCACGCCGGAAGTCGGCGAGCCGCGCGAGTATCTAATCGCAAAGGGCAAACACATCGGCGTGCACGAAGGCGACCTGATCAAGGCTGGCGAGCCGCTGATGGAAGGCTCGTCCAATCCGCACGACATTCTCACCATCCTCGGCGAGAAGGCGCTGGCGAAATATCTGGTGGACGAAATCCAGGAGATCTACCGGCTGCAGGGCGTGCGCATCAATGACAAGCACATCGAGGTTATCGTGCGTCAGATGCTGCGTCGCGTAAGGATCAAGGAAGTCGGCGACACCGATTTTCTGGTCGGCGATCACGTCGAGAAATGGCGCTTCGACGAGGAGAACGGCAAGGTCATCGGACGCGGTGGCGAGCCTGCGATTGCCGAGCCGTTGCTGCTCGGTATCACCAAAGCATCGTTGTCTACCGAAAGCTTCATCTCGGCAGCATCGTTCCAGGAGACCACTCGCGTGCTGACCGAGGCCGCGATCAACGGCCGCATCGATCGGCTAGTCGGGCTGAAGGAAAACGTCATCATGGGACGGCTGATTCCGGCCGGCACAGGGTTGGCGGGATATCACGAGATGGATATGCAAGTGGAAGGCGCACCGGCGGAAAGCGAGGAAATTGTGAAAGGCGTCGGTGGAGAGGAAGCGCGGGTCCCTGCGGGCGGCCGGTAGTCGCAAATCGAGCCGGGAGATTGACACAGTACACCAAGTAGCTTAGATACTTATACTTCCCCCAAGGGACCTGTGCCCTTGGGGGGTTTGTTTGGAAGACCCGCTTCCCGCCCCTGACGAGAATCCGGGACATCGCGCTTCGGGTACGAGACGAGAGGCGCGGGTTTATATAAAAAGGTGGACGACACGACGGGGCCGCGCAGCGGTTTGTAACTGGAAGAAGCGAAGAGAAACTAGTGCCGACGATTAATCAGCTCATTCGCGGAGCGCGCGAAAAGAAACGCTTCAAAAGCAAGGCGCCTCAGCTTGAGGCTTGCCCGCAGAAGCGCGGTGTATGCACGCAGGTGAAAACCACTACGCCCAAGAAGCCGAATTCCGCCTTGCGCAAGGTTGCGCGTGTGCGGCTCTCCAACGGCTTCGAGGTCTCCACCTATATCCCCGGTGTGGGACATAACCTGCAGGAGCATTCCGTCGTGCTGGTGCGCGGCGGACGCGTCAAGGATCTCCCGGGCGTTCGCTATCACGTCATCCGCGGCACGCTGGATTCGATCGGCGTGAACGATCGCCGCAAGGGCCGCTCCAAGTACGGCTCCAAAAAGCCGAAGTAGAAACATCATGTCACGTAAAGGTCAGGCCCGAATCCGGGAGATCACCCCGGACCCCAAGTATCACGATCGCACGGTTGCGAAATTCGTGAATATCGTGATGGAGCGCGGCAAGAAGTCGACGACCGAGCAGATCCTCTACGGCGCGCTCGATATCGTGGCGCAACGCACCAAGGAAGAGGGTTTGCAGGTGTTCAAGAAGGCGTTGGAAAACATCCGTCCCGCGGTGGAAGTCCGGTCGCGGCGGGTCGGCGGCGCGAATTATCAGGTTCCGGTGGAGGTTCCGCCGCTTCGGCGGAGCTCGCTTGCGATGCGATGGCTGGTGACGGCGTCGCGTGCGCGCGGAGAAAAATCAATGGAAGAGCGATTGGCGGCCGAGGTCATGGAAGCGGCGCAAAATCGCGGCGGTGCGGTCAAAAAGCGCGAGGACACGCATCGCATGGCCGACGCCAACCGGGCATTCGCGCATTACCGCTGGTAACCAATAAGTAGAATTTGTAATGGCTCGCGAGACGCCAATAGAACGGGTGCGCAATATCGGCATCATGGCCCACATCGATGCCGGTAAAACCACGACCACCGAACGGATCCTCTACTACACCGGAATTAACTACAAAATCGGTGAAGTGCACGAGGGTACCGCGACCATGGACTGGATGGTACAGGAGCAGGAGCGCGGCATCACGATCACGTCGGCCGCGACTACGTGCTTCTGGCGCGACCATCGCATCAACATCATCGATACCCCGGGCCACGTCGATTTCACGATCGAGGTCGAACGCTCGCTGCGCGTGCTCGATGGCGCGGTGGCGGTGTTCTGCGCAGTCGGCGGTGTCGAGCCGCAATCGGAAACCGTGTGGCGCCAGGCCGACAAATATCGCGTGCCGCGTGTCGCGTTCGTCAACAAGATGGATCGCGTGGGCGCCGACTTCCCGCGCGTGGTCGAGGAAATCCGCGAGAAGCTGAAAGCGAATCCGGTTCCGATTCAGATTCCGATCGGCGCCGAAGAAAAGTTTGCGGGCGTGGTCGATCTCATCGAGAACAAGGCGATGATCTGGGACGAGGACCGTCTCGGCGCCAAGTTCCGGGTCGAAGAGATTCCCGCCGAGCTGCGCGAAGCAGCGGCCGGCTATCGCGACAAGATGATCGAGCAGCTCGCCGATCATGACGAGAAGATCATGGAGCTCTACCTGGAAGGGAAGGGCGCCGAGATCCCTGCCGACATCCTTCGCAAGGCGGTGCGCACCGCCGCTCTCAAAATCGAAATTATCCCGGTCGTGCTCGGCTCTGCATTCAAAAACAAGGGCGTGCAGCCGATGCTCGATGCGGTGGTCGATTATCTTCCCGCGCCGAGCGATCTGCCGCCGGTGGTGGGAATCGTCGACGGCAACAAGGAAAAAAAGGAAGAGCGATGGCCCCGCGATGACGCGCCGTTCTCCGCGCTCGCATTCAAGATCATGACCGACCCGTTCCTCGGAACGGTGACGTTCCTGAGGGTGTATTCGGGCACGCTGACGACTGGAGTGTCGGTGCTCAACTCGACCAAGTCCAAGCGCGAGCGCATCGGGCGGCTGTTCAAGATGCATGCGAACAAGCGCGAGGAGCTGACCGAGATTTACGCGGGGGACATCTGCGCGGTCGGACTGCGCGATACTACGACCGGCGACACCCTATGCGATCCGGCCAAGCCGATCGTGCTGGAAGCGATCGAATTTCCCGATCCGGTCATTCAGATCGCGATCGAGCCGAAAACCAAGGCCGATCAGGAGAAACTCGGCGAGTCGCTCCAGAAGCTGGCTAAAGAAGATCCCTCGTTCCGCGTGAGCGTCAATAAGGAAACCGCGCAGACGCTCATCGCCGGGATGGGCGAGCTCCATCTGGAAATTATCGTCGACCGGCTGCTGCGCGAATTCAAAGTCGACGCGAATGTCGGCAAGCCGCAGGTCGCGTATCGCGAAACGATTCGCAAGGCCTCGGAGGCCGAGGGCCGCTTCGTCCGCCAGACCGGCGGCCATGGACAGTTCGGCGTAGTCGATCTAAGGATCGAGCCGCTCGGCAAAGGCAGCGGTTTCGAGTTCGTTGACGGGACCAAGGGCGGTTCGATTCCGCGCCAGTTCATCAAGCCGGTCGAGGAAGGGATCAAGGACGCGATGGAAAACGGCGTGCTGGCCGGATATCCGATGGTCGATATCAAGGCCACCCTGCTCGACGGCAAGCATCACGAAGTCGATTCGTCGGAACTCGCGTTCAAGATCGCGGGCTCGATGGCGTTCAAGGAGGCGTGCACAAAAGCGGCGCCGCAGTTGCTCGAGCCGGTAATGGAAGTCGAAGTGGTCACGCCGCAGGATTTCATGGGTGACGTGATCGGCGATCTAAATTCGCGGCGCGGCAAGATCCTGAACATGGAAGGGCGCGGCGGCGCGCAAGTCATCGAAGCGCGGGTGCCGCTCGGCTCCATGTTCGGATATGCCACCAAGCTTCGATCGGTGAGTCAGGGACGTGCGACATACACCATGCAGTTCGCGGCGT